>JAAYPM010000094.1 GCA_012519815.1 Bacteroidales bacterium | reverse complement strand
ATTGATTAATGTTCGTTAAGTCTATAGTATCATGTGCAACACAACCATTATTATCAGTTACCGAAACATGATACAATTGTGCTAACAAATCATTAATTGTTGCAGTAGATTCATCGGTATTCCACAAATAAGAAAAAGGAGCTGTGCCACCCGTTTCATGGACAGTTAACGAGCCATCCGCAACATTTTGACACACAAGATTATCTATTGTAATATGCAATTGCAAAGTATCTGGTTGTGGCAACAAAAGGCTTTCAACTTTTTTGCAGCCATTTGCATCAGTAAGCGTAAGTTTGTATGTACCAGTTGTTACTTTTCCGGTTTTAATAGCCGTAGAACCATTACTCCACACATACGAATATGGCGGTGTTCCACCAACAGACACAGAATGAATTTCACCAGTTTCGCCAAAACATTGAATAGGCGAACGAATTTCCAAAATGTTTTCAAGTAAAGGCGGAGCAGTAACTGTGTGAGAGGCATTTGTAGAGCAACCATTTGCGTCAGTTACAACAACTTCGTAGGTGTTTGCACATAATTGTACTGCTTGTGAATTTGGCAATCCATTGTTCCACGCATACGAATAAGGAGCAGTGCCCCCCTCTGGAAATACTTTCACATTAATATTACAATCTTCGGAACACAACACCGATGTTTTTGCAGGAGAATTGTCAGGAGCAAGAATTTGAGCTGTTAAAATTTCAGGCTCAGGCATATCAAATGTTATAGAATATTCACACGCCTCTGCATCAAAAAATGTAATTGAATATAAACGTTTTTCCAAATCGCTCCGTACAAAATCGGTACTTGTTGAATCATTATCAAAAGCATCATCCCATAACACCGTATATGGCGGTGTTCCTCCAACAACAGACAATGTAGCCTTGCCATTTTTATCTCCAAAACACAAAGGAGGCGTAAAGGTAGAAACCTCACCTTCCATACCATCAAGCGGTTCTGTTATAGCAAACGAAATCACATCAGTACACCCCATATCATCGGTTGCAGTAACTTCATAAGTTTGTGCAGGAAGATTAACACGAGAAAGTTCTAAATACCCATCAGACCATTCATATGAAATAGGAGCAGCACCGTGTTTTGAGGATAAATATGCCTCACCAATACTCATTCCTTTGCAACGAACAGGCAACAAACTATCTACAATCAATTCTAATTTTTCGGCAGGCTCTGTAATTGTAAAAAATGCAGTATCAAAACATCCTAATCCATCTTTAGCAACCACATAATGATTACCTGCGGATAAACTTGTATTTTTCATTCCCACAAAACCATCACTCCATGTATATGTAACTATTCCATTTGTATTTGAGGCAGATGCAATTGCTTCTCCTGTAGCTTGCCCCTTGCATGCAACATGTTGATTTACAATAACAGACGCTACAAGCTTAGCAGCAACAATAGAAGCTGAAGACGAAGAAATTTGACATCCAACATCATCAATTACCGCAAGGCTGTATGTATTTACGCACAAACCAGTAAGCGTTTGCTGTGAAGGATATGAAGTCGCAGTTTGGTCAGTCCAAAGATATGTATATGGAGGAATTCCACCTTCTACTTCTGCAGAAAGCACTCCCACACATTGTGCTTCACAAGCCGCATTTTTTAGTTTTCTCACACTCACCGTATAAGGAATAGGAGTAAGAAAATATGGAGATACATCTTTAAATGTTTCGCCAGTAGCTATATCCGAAACATATGCAAAATACAAAACGTTTGATTTTAAATTATAAAACGTATATGAATTATTTAACGTAATTGGCGAAGAGGTAACACTGTTATCGTCTGTGTTTAACACCATAAATTGCTTTGCGGCATCATGTCCAGTAATTGTAACATGAAGTTCACCATTCGACGGCGACACGCATGTTGGTTGCACCCATGTATATTCAATTGATTGGCTATATCCGTTCAAAAAAAAGAAACAAAAAAATATAATTATAAAATTACATGTATTTTTCATCTAACTAAAATTCTCTAAACATGTACGAATCAGATTTTTAATTGTTGCACTACCAAACCGCAAACACACAAAAATAATTAAATCTGACATATCGCACGTATAAAGCTACAAAAAAAATATTAGTTGAAAATTGATTTTCATTAGTTTTTTAAAATAATAGTCAGTATTTTCGTTTTTAAAATAAAAAAGGTGGCAATTTTACGCACAGAACATATTATAAAAAAATACGGACATCGAACCGTTGTAAATCAAGTTTCAATAGAGCTGAAACAAGGTGAAATAGTTGGATTACTTGGTCCAAACGGTGCTGGAAAAACAACATCGTTTTATATGATTGTTGGTCTTATTCGTCCAAATGAAGGCAAGATTTTTTTTGATGATACCGAAATCACAAAACTTCCTGTTTTTGAACGAGCACGATTAGGAATAGGATATTTAGCACAAGAAGCGTCTGTTTTCAGAAAACTCAGTGTCGAAGACAATATTCTTTCGGTTTTAGAAATGACAAAACTTTCGAAAGAAGAACAACGCTCTCGAACAGAAGAGCTTATTTCGGAATTTAATTTGCAAAAAATCAGAAAGAATCTTGGAATTCAACTCTCTGGAGGCGAACGCCGACGAACAGAAATAGCAAGAGTTTTGGCATTACGTCCAAAATTTATATTGCTTGACGAACCTTTTGCTGGCGTTGATCCTATTGCGGTTGAAGATATTCAAAAAATTGTTTCCGCCTTACGACAACGAAACATTGGCATTTTAATTACCGACCATAATGTACACGAAACGCTTTCGATTACCGACAGAGCATATTTACTGTTTGAAGGTAAAATTCTAAAATCGGGAACAGCACAAGAACTCTCAGACGACAAGGAAGTAAGACGTGTGTATTTAGGTGAAAATTTTGAATTGCGGTAATTGTATTTACATACCACGTACATACTTACTCATTACCGCAATTAAAATAGGCACACCAATTTCTGTATATTATTTTATGGTATAAACGTATTGATTATTATTCATAATCAACCAAAAAATCCCACATATACTGTACCGATGGTGGACATTCTATTTTTATATCATCAACTCCACAATCCCATTCTCGGTTACCATTTTTATCAATCAAATAGTTTGTGCATGTTTCTGTAACTCCTGCTCCCAATCGCCATGTAATCATTGCTTTTTTCCCTGATTGAACAGTAAATCCACCAACTTTTTCGCCTGATGCTGCTAATACAAACACTTCATTTTCCAATCGATGATTTCCATCAGTACTAAAATAATTAGCTTGTGTCCAACTTTCATCATTGCTATCACAAGGATCAAAAGTACTCCCCATAGTTTCTAAAAGTTCATATTTTACCGATGAGTCAGAGCTGAGTTCTACTATTCTATACAAAATATTTCTAAAAGTTATTTT
>JAAYPM010000093.1 GCA_012519815.1 Bacteroidales bacterium | reverse complement strand
ATAGTTGCACCTGTTACTGCATCGGGATTATTAATAAAAACATTATATGCAAGATGCACAGCATCGCAAAAAGCTACACTTGAAATCGTTGCCGCAGTAATTGCATCAACATCTCCCCCATTTTTTTTCACATTCAATGTATATGATTCTGGATTTTTTCCATAAAACTGATGAAGGAATTTTGGCTCTGTCATTTTTGTACCTAATCCGGGTGTTTCTTTTTGTTCTAAAACAGAAATTTTGTGTATTGTTCCATCTGGAAAAAAACCTATCATAAGACGCACATCACCACTATAACCTGCTGTTGAAAAAGAAGTTACAGCAATTCCCACTAATTCATCTTGAAAATATGCTGGAAAAAACTCTAAACTATCTTGTGTGTCTCCAATAGCAAGTTTATACATATCTTCTAAGGGACTATTATCAAATGTAGGAAGCACCTCAGAAAGAGCGTCCATTTTTTTTGCACGTTTCGACAATTCTTTTGGTTCAAGTGTAAGTTGATTTACATATGCTAAAGTAATTCCCGATAAAACAGTAATTACTAAAAGCGTTATTGCCATATTTAAAAAAGAAGATTCTTTTGTTGCCATAATTTTATTTTTTTTCTCCAAACATTTTTGGTCTAAAACTTTTATTTATAAGAGGTACACATGCATTCATAATAAGAATAGCAAATGATATTCCTTCGGGATATGCACCAAATGTGCGTATTGCAATAGTTATTACCCCTATTCCAAAACCATATAATAGCATTCCTTTATTTGTCATAGGCGAAGTTACCATATCAGTTGCCATAAAAACAGCTCCTAACAGAACACCTCCAGTAAGAATATGATACAGAGGACTAATATACACATTCATATCAACAAGATGTAAAACAGCTGAAAACAGTGCTATAGTCGCAAGAATTGAAACAGGAATATGCCATGTTATTATTTTTTTGTACAACATATATATACCGCCAATAATAATTGCAATAGCAGAAATTTCTCCAATACTTCCACCAATAAATCCTAAAAGTAAATCACTAATATTTGGAAATTCCGCCATTATTTCTGTCATAGAATTACCTTTTGCAATTCCTTCTTTTATAACAGCCAAAGGAGTTGGTCCGGTAACAGCGTCAGCAAAAAATTTTCCCATCATTGGTTTAGGCCACTGGGTCATATGAGCAGGAAACGACATCAATAAAAACACACGCCCCACTAAAGCTGGATTAAAAGGATTTTTTCCTAATCCACCAAACGACATTTTCGCAACGCCTATAGCAACAAGGCTTCCTACAACAATCATCCACAAAGGCAGTGAACTTGGCACGTTAAAAGCCAACAAAACTCCTGTAATTACAGCAGAACCATCTAAAATAGTATTTTTTCCTCGTAACACATATCGTTGTATAAGCCACTCAAATAACACACAACTAACAACCGCTGTAAATGTTATAAGTAAAGCATCAAAACCAAACGCGTAAACCGATACTAAAAATGCAGGTATAAGTGCATATAACACACCATACATTATCTTTTGAACAGATTCTCCACTATGAATATGTGGTGAAGGGGAAACGGTAAATTTTTTTACACTATTCATATTATATTATTATTTTTTATCTTGTTTACGTACTATTTGTTTTCCAAGTCGAATAAAATCGAGTAACGGACGATGTGCAGGACACACATATGAACATGAACCACATTCAATACATTGCATTACTTGATAATCGAGTAATTCATCTACTAATCCTCTTTCGGCAAAAGTCATAATTATATAAGGTTCTAAGCCGACACAACATGCCGAAACACATTTACCACAACGAATGCAGCTCTCCATATTTTGCCGTTGTGATTCAAGTGAAGGAACAAGTAAAATTCCTGAAGTTCCTTTAGTTACAGGAGCTTGTGGAAAGGGAATTGCTTTACCCATCATAGGACCTCCCGAAATGATTTTTTCGGTGTCTTCGGGCATTCCACCCGCTGCGTCTATAAGGTTCTGTATGGGTGTTCCTATACGAACCAAAAAGTTTTTATGTTCAGTTACATGCTTTCCTGTTACCGTAACAATGCGTTCGTACAGCGGTTTGTTTTTTTGAACAGCCTCATACACAGCATACACGGTTCCTACATTATTTACAATTGCACCCACATCTATAGGCAATCCACCAGCAGGAACTTCTTTTCCAGTTACTGCTTTTATAAGTTGTTTTTCACCACCTTGTGGGTATTTCACTTGTAAAGGAACCACAGAAATTCCTTGAAATTCTTTTACAACTGTACCGAACAATTCAATTGCATCGGGTTTATTATTTTCTATGCCAATATATGCGTGAGATACCGAAATTGCAGTTTTAATAATTTCGATTCCCACACAAATTTCACGTGCTTTTTCTAACATTAATCTATGATCTGCTGTTAGATACGGTTCACATTCAACACCATTAATAATAAGTGCCGTTGCTTGTTTTCCTTCGGGAACTTGATATTTTATATGCGAAGGAAAGGTAGCCCCTCCCATTCCTACAATTCCAGATTGCAACACACGAGCACGTATTTCTTCGGAATTTAAGGTAATTTCTTTTACAAAATCAGGAGAAGTGTCAATAGAATCTTCCCACACATCTTCTGAAGTTTTTATAACAATTACATCTTGTGGAAAACCAGAAGCACAGGTAATTTTATCAATTTTATCAACGACACCAGCCACAGATGAATGTATAAATGTTGACACAAATCCAGCTGCTTCGGCTATTGGAGTGCCAATTTTCACCGCATCTCCTCTTTTAACAATAGGTTTTGCGGGAACGCCTAAATGCTGTGAAATTGGAATATACACTATATCAGGAACAGAAAGCACTTCGATAGGTTGCGATGCTGCAAATTTATTTTCTGGTGGGTGTATTCCTCCTTTTGGAAATGTATGTAACATATAAGTATAGTATTTTAATTCTTTATTCTTTTACTGCTGAAACGGGTTCTTGTACTTTGCGCGGAGGAAAATTAGTTTCAATAATTGAGGTCGTTGGACACACAACAACGCATTTTCTGCACAATTTACATTTTTCGTCATCAATGTATGCTAAATTATCGGTAATTACAATTGCATCATGCGGACAAACTTGCACGCACTTTGTACATGCAATACAAGCTACATCGCAATTTTTCTTTGCACGAGCACCTCTATCTTTGTTCATACATGCAACATAAATTTTAAGGTCTTTTTTATTGGTTTTGCGTAGTTCAATAATATCTCGCGGACAAATTTCAACGCATTTACCACAGGCTGTACATTTATCGGTTGTAACTACGGGCAATCCTGTTTTTTCATCTATTATTATTGCATCAAATTCACATACAGAAACACAATCACCATATCCAACACAACCAAACGAACAACCGTTTTCTCCTTCAAATGTTGCAACGGCAATTCTACAATTTTGCGGCCCGTCATACGAAGTAAGTTTACGGGTATTTTCACAATCACCATTACAACGAATAACTGCAACTTTTTTAGCTTGTGCCGAAACTGTTTTGCCTAAATGTTCAGCAATCTGCGACATCATCTCGTTACCTCCAACTGGGCAAAACAATGATTCCGCATTGTCTGATTCAACAAAAACCTGTGCAAATTTTCTACATCCAGGATATCCACACCCACCACAATTTGCTCCGGGTAACATCGCTTCAACCTCGTCGATTCTATGATCTTCAAAAACTTTAAATTTTTGTGCTACAAAATATAAAACAACTGCTGCAAGAACACCAATTGTACTTAATACAATAACGGGTATTAGAATAGTTTCGTTCATATGTTTTTTTAAATACGTTCTATTTGAAATAAAAATCGTTCGCGTATTCTATTTTGTAAAAAATACAATACTATATAATATGGTAATAATATGCTTAAAGACAACAAACCTGCAAATAGTTCAGAAGTATAATGCAAAGCTATCACAAGGGTAATAAACAAAAGTAAAAAAGGAAATAAATATCCTAAAAACAAAGCTTCAAATCCTTTTTTTTGAGCAAGAGTTAATTGCACAAGCTGTCCTATTGTATAGTGTTCTGAATGATTTCGTTGAACTCTAATAATTTTATTTTCAACATCAGAAACAGTGCATGCAGATTTTGAATGACAAGATGCGCATGCAGACTTTGCTTCTATAGTAACCTCAATCTCATTTTGAAGAACATTTGTAATTATTCCTTTATGACAAATTTTCGAAGTCGAAGACATAAGCAAAAAAATATTTTTTTAATTAAAGGCAAATGTACATATTTTATACAACATTAAAAGTATTATGAGGGCTTTTGATTAACAATTTTGAAAAATAAAATATATATCACTTTATCTCTTCCATTCAATATGTCCGTTTATATTATTTTTTTCAAACACTTCTAATATTTCCGCACAAAATTTTTGAAGTGTTGTATCATCTTGCGATTTTGCTAACTCATATAAACGTATAAACATTTTCTTTCCTGTTTCGGTTTGTTTAAAATTCTTTTTTAAGAAATTATGTTGTGCGCATAAAGTTTGTCCATTTTCAATAGTTGCTTTACCTCCAAAGTCTTTTGGTTTAATATGGTCAATATGTAATTCAATTCCGTCTTGTTTACCTTTTCCACATATTACACATTTATAATTATCTCTTTCTAAAATTTTCTTTTTCTGTACTAATGTAAAGTCTTCCAACTCTCTATTGCGCACATACTGAGGATCATACTTATATATTCCTTTTGACACTTTTACCAAAAAACCTTTTTGAGATAATGAGCAAATTCCTCTATCAGGATCTCTAAAAACTTCTCCCGTTCTTTTATAATATTCAGCAACGACCCAATCTACCACTTCAGGATGAGAAATATCTCTCATAGGATTATTTAAAAAAAACTCCTTAATTAAATCAAGCTGTGTTATTTTCTTTGCCATGTAATTCAAAAATGTATAGTTCCTGTTTCTTTTAAAATTCTATTTTTTGCGAGTTCGCAGTAATCACTATCTAATTCAGTTCCAATCGACTTTCTATCAAGATTTTGAGCAACCAACAAAGTTGTACCACTTCCAGCAAACGGGTCAAAAACTAAATCATTTTGATAGCTAAATAATTTTATACATCTATAAGGAAGCTCTTTTGGAAACGGGGCAGGATGTCCTATTCTTTTTTTACTTTCTCCATTAAAAGTCCATACACCTTGTGTCCAATCTTTGAATTCATCACCGGTTATATCAGAAATTTTACTACCATTTGTTTTTTTCCATTGATCTTTATATAAAACAACAATAAGTTCAACTGGAGCAATTACAACTGGAGCAGAAGCTGATTTCCAAGACCCCAAGCTGTGCGTCTTGATATATTACCTTCATTCCATACAATTGTTGTTTTATACATCCAACCCACTTTTTGAGCAATTTGAGTCAAGTCTGCCCCAACAGCTCTATGTCCACCTTTATTTTTGTCTAATGGAATATTTAAGCAAAATCTTGCTTGTGACTTGCTCCAATTATAACAATTACGCATCCATTGTTCAGAGAAATTAAGATATTGTTTGTAACTTAATTCATCATTATTTGAATTATAATCTATACCAACATTATAAGGTGGCGAAGTAACAATTAAATCTATAAATTGTTTATCAAAGTGTTTGGTTTAAAGTATCTCCATGAAACAGCAAAGTGTTTTTATGACGTAAATATTCTTTTCTAAGTCCCAAATTAGGTTCTTCTATCATATTTAAAACGTCATCGGCAATTTCGTACATATAATTTTTAATTTTTAATTATGTGACAAATATACAATTATATTTTAGTTTATCATTTCTCACCGTCTTTGTGAAATAGTATAATAAGTCAAATGAAAAATGTACTTTTTTTACAAAAAAACAACGTGCCACACAAACCACAAAATCAGCACCTTACAAGAAACTTCTACTAAAAAACTGAAATAATACATAAAAAAACATGTAAGGAATAGTAAAAAAACAAGACATATAAAAGTAATATTATTCTGAATTTTATATTTGTTTTCTGTATATTTGAAATTTCCAAAAAACGATAACGAATTAATTGTATTTTAAAGCTGTTTAGCAAATAAAGATAAATATTTTAATTTATAAACCTTAAAATGAAATGAGTATGGAAAAGTATGTATGTGAACCATGTGGATATATTTATGACCCTGCAGAAGGAGATCCGGATGGCGGAATTAAACCAGGAACTGCATTTAAAGATATTCCTGACGATTGGGTATGCCCTGTTTGTGGTGTTGGAAAAGAAGATTTTTCATTGCTCGAAGAATAGTATAATTACATTATATTCTGACACTTACATGTGAATTGTTTTTTTTTAATTCCATGTTATAAAACAATAATCCTCTGATGTTTAAATACTTGTTGAACCAATCTTTTAAAACAGATTTTGGTTCAACAAGTATTAAAAGATATACTAAATTATTATGAATGAAACTACAAAATGAAAGCTGTTGAAATAAAAAAAGATATCTATTGGGTTGGGGCTATTGACCATGATGTGCGGAATTTTCATGGATATTTAACGCAACGCGGAACCACCTACAATGCCTATTTAATTATTGACGAAAAAATCACCCTTGTTGATACAGTAAAAGATACGCACACCGATGAAATGATTTCACGCATTTCGCATATAATTGACCCGTCAAAAATTGATTATATTGTATGCAATCATGTGGAACCTGACCATTCGGGAAGTTTGTCTGCAATTTTAAAATATTGTCCCAATGCTACAATAATTACTTGTGCTAACGGCGAAAAAGGTTTAGAACAATATTATCATGGCAATTGGAACTATCATATTGTAAAATCAGGAGACGCTGTGTCAATCGGAAAGCGAACATTTAATTTTGTGTTAACTCCTATGGTTCATTGGCCCGATAATATGATATCGTTTATGCCCGAAGAAAATATATTGTTTTCAAACGATTCTTTTGGGCAGCATTATGCAACATCGGGGCGATTTGACGATGAAGTTTCAAAAGATGAAGCCCTGTTTGAAGCAAAAAAATACTTTGCAAACATTGTGCTCCCCTATTCAAATCAAGTGAAAAAGGAATTAGAGGCTGCACAAAATTTCGATATTAAACTTATTTGCACAAGCCATGGCATTATATGGCGTTCGTATGTTGCTGATATTATACAATTATATCATAATTGGGCACATAATGTAACTCAAAAAAAGGCTGTAATTGCCTATGACACCATGTGGAAATCAACAGAAAAAATGGCATTAACACTCTACGAAGCATTTGTAAAAAAAGGATACGAAGTTGCATTACGCAATTTGCAAGTAAATCATGAATCTGATGTTATGACTGATGTGATAGATTCAGAATATATTTGCGTAGGTTCTCCAACGCTTAATTCTGAAATAATGGCAAATGTTGCAGGTTTTTTAACATATATGCGCGGTTTAGCACCACGCGAAGGACGGAAAGCTATTGCGTTCGGCTCATACGGATGGAATGCAAAAAGTGTAGCACATATTGAGCAGTATTTACAAGGATGTAATTATGATATAGTGGCATCTTTTAACCAACAATATCGTCCTACACAAGATGATTTACAACAAATTACAGAAAAAACTATACAATTAATATCATAAAAATCATACAAAATGACAAAACAAAAACAAGTTTACCAATGTAACATGTGTGGTAATATTACCGAAGTACTACATGCAGGAGCAGGAACATTAGTATGCTGCGGACAACCTATGGTTCTTCACGAAGAAAATACAAAAGATGCTTCAACCGAAAAACACGTTCCTGTTATTGAAAAAATAGAAGGTGGATATAAAGTAACCGTTGGCGATGTGTTACATCCTATGGAAGACGACCATTATATTGAATGGATTGAATTAATTTCAGAAAATCAAATCCTTAGAAAATATCTTGCTCCCGGACAAAAACCCGAAGCTGTTTTCTATACAAAAGAAACTGATGTGTATGCACGTGAATTCTGCAATTTACACGGACTCTGGAGAGGGTAAGCATAATATAAATTTATTTACTAAAAAATCCATACCATATATATTTTTATGATATGGATTTTTTATACATAAAACACTTGTTCGTCAAAAAACATATACACATTATAAATAGTGCTATTTTACAAATATAATCGTTAAAAATTTCAAGTATTTACTAAAAAATCACACAGATGAAAATTGGATTTATCGGTTTAGGAAAAATGGGTGCAAATATGACAAAACGTCTATTACTCAAAAAACACGAATTAGTAGTGTTTGATTTTTCAGCAGAGGCAGTAAAAGAAGCAACAATGCATGGAGCTGAATCTGCACAATCAATTGAAGAACTTGTACAAAAACTTCCTCAAAAAAAAGTAATTTGGTTAATGATTCCCGCAGGAAAACCCATAGACGATACGCTCGAAATTTTATCAAAAACACTCACAAAAGGCGATATTATTATTGATGGTGGCAATTCGTTTTGGAAAGATTCACAAGCACGTGCCGAAAAAATGAAGACTTTTGGTATTGATTTTATTGATTGTGGCACAAGTGGCGGCGTGTGGGGATTGCAAAACGGGTATTGTTTAATGTATGGAGGAAATAAAAATGCATGTGATTATACACACGATTTATATAAAGATTTAGCTACTGAAAATGGATATTTATATTGTGGAGAATCTGGTGCAGGGCATTTTGTGAAAATGGTGCATAATGGCATAGAATACGGTATGATGCAGTCTTTTGCTGAAGGATTTGAATTGATGGAAGAATCGCCCTTTGCATATAATCTTACCGATATTACAAAACTGTGGCAACACGGAAGTGTGGTGCGTTCTTGGTTGTTAGATTTAATTCACAACGCACTCTCTGAAGACCCAAAACTTGATACAATTCGTGGATATGTAGAAGATAATGGTGAGGCTCGTTGGATGGTTCAAACAGCAATGGATTTAGAAGTTCCTGTGCATGCTACGGCAGCATCGTTATTTACTCGTTTTGAATCACGACAAAAAGAATCGTTTGCTATGAAAATGCTTGCAGCTATGAGAAATCAATTTGGTGGACATGCAGTAAAAAAATCATAATATGAATTCGGTTGACTCACATATACTTGTAATTTTTGGCAGCTCGGGCGACTTAACTAAGCGTATGCTTATGCCTGCTATGTATGATTTATACAAAAAAAACTTATTGCCAAAAAATTATGCAATTCTTGGAGTTGGCAGAACTCAATTTACTGATACAGAATACAGAAATCACATTGCAAAAGGCTTGCAAACGCATAGTGCTATTACTAAAAATGAATCTGATGGTTTTTTACAACATTGTCATTATGTTGTTTCTGAATTTCAAAAAACTAATGGCATTCCTGCATTTGTGCAACGTCTTACCGAACTTGACAATAAGTACAAAACACAGGGGAATTTTATCTATTACCTATCCACTCCCCCACAATTGTATAAACCTATAAGTGAACATTTAGGTATAAGCAACATAGCAAAACCTTCTCATACTTTTCCGGGTTGGAAACGTTTAATTATTGAAAAACCATTTGGAATTAATACCGAAACAGCAATTTCACTTAATACACATTTACAAACGTATTTTGATGAGGAACAAATTTACAGAATTGACCATTATTTAGGGAAAGAAACGGCTCAAAACATTTTAGTTACTCGTTTTTTTAATACTGTTTTTGAACCTTTATGGAATCGAAATCATATTCATCATGTAGAAATTACAGCTTCTGAACGAGAAGGAGTTGGGAACCGCGGAGGTTATTATGATAGTGCAGGTGCACTGCGTGATATGCTACAAAATCACCTTTTACAATTAGTTGCTCTTATGGCAATGGAACCTCCTACCAATTTCAGTTCTAAAGCTATTAGAAATGAAACACTTAAAGTGTTTGAATCATTACGTCCGCTTACGTTAGAAAAATTAGAACGACAAGTAGTACGAGGGCAATACACGCAGTCAACAATTAAAGAAAAACAGCAAAATGCATACACAGAAGAAAACGGTGTGCCACATGATTCTAAAACAGAAACATTTGTTGCTCTTAAATTTTTTATTGATAATTGGCGCTGGGGCGGTGTTCCGTTTTTTGTACGTACTGGAAAAAATCTCCCAACACGTGTAAGCGAAATTGTTATTACGTTTAAACACATTCCTCATCCAGTATTTATAAAAAACGCAAGCGGACAAGAGTTTAAAAATCAACTTATTATACGAATCCAACCTGACGAAGGTATTATGATGCGTTTTGGTGTTAAAATTCCAGGTATTGGCTTTGATGTGGAACCTACAAATATGAATTTTAAATATGCCGAACATAGTAAGGTAAGCATTCCATCAGCATACGAACGCCTATTGTTTGATTGCATGAATGGAGATTCTTCGTTGTTTATTCGTGCCGATGCTGTAGAACTTGCATGGAAATTCGTGCAACCAATTATAGATGAATGGGAACAAAATCCAGATTTTCCTCTCTATGGGTATCCTGCTGGCTCGTGGGGACCAAAAGAGGCATTTGATTTAAAAAAACCATATGGAGAATGGCGACAACCATGTAAAAATTTAACTAATTCTGATACGTATTGCGAACTATAATGAAAACACACAAACTCTCAACAATCCCCGAAATAGGAGATTTTTTACTCTCTCAATTTCAAAACACAATTAACAAACAAGGAACAATTACCCTTGCCCTTTCGGGTGGAAATACACCAAAGGATTTGTTTATGTATTGGGCAAACAACAAGGCAGACAGCTCGGCATGGCACAATATACACTATTATTGGGTTGACGAACGCGCAGTTGCACCAAATCATGATGAAAGTAATTTTGGCGTTGCAAACACACTGTTTTTTAAACCATTAGGAATTTCAGACAAACATATATTTCGCATGCATGGCGAAAGTTCCATTAAAGATGAAGCTTTACGATATCATACGCTCCTTTCAACAAACATTTCACAAAAAGATGGTGTGCCTCAATTTAATTTCATTATATTAGGGCTTGGAGATGATGGGCACACAGCGTCTATTTTTCCGGGACAAGAATCAACCTTGTTTCAAAGTGCACAATTTTGTGAAGAATCTGTAAATCCTTACACACAACAAAAGAGAATAACACTCACAGGATCAGTAATAAACAATGCCGAAAACGTGTTTTTTATAATTCTTGGGCAAGAAAAAAAACAGATGTTTTCTGAAGTTTTTATTCAAAAAAACACTCCGAAAAAATATCCTGCACAGTATGTATGCCCAAAACATACAGAATTACAAATAATAACTAATATTATATAATATACTTAATCTAAAACATGAAAATATGAAAAAAATACTTATAATTTATGGTCCACGAGGTGGATACACAGAACATGTTGCAGATACTTTAAAAATGGAATTGTCAAAAAAATTTGATGCAAAAAGTTTACCCGGAACAATGGTGAGCTTATCAACATTTAATGAATACGATAACATTATAATTGGCGTTGCAACCTTAGGAAACGATTCGTGGAATGCTGGCAGACAAGATATGGATGTAAATCAAATACAAGTAATTCTCAATAGATTTGATTTTTCTCGCAAAAAAGTAGCATTGTTCGGACTCGGAAATTCAATTTTATATCCAGAACATTTTTGCGATGATATGGGTATTATCGAAGATATTTTACAAAAAAAGAATGCTGAAATTATAGGATACACCTCAACATACGACTATTCATTTAAAGAATCTAAAGCACTTAGAGATAATCAATTATGTGGATTAGCACTTGACAATGATACCGAAAACGAAAAAACAGAAGCTCGAATTTCAGCATGGATTGATGCAGTAACAATAGAATTTTTAAAATAATTTATTCTCTCTATACATTAT
>JAAYPM010000012.1 GCA_012519815.1 Bacteroidales bacterium | reverse complement strand
CCCTCCTCCATTCCGTTAGGAATGGAACCTAAAGAAAGGACACATTCCTAACGGAATGTGAGAGAATAAGGGAGGTGCTATATTTTTACCGAGCGATGCAATCCTAACGGATTGCGGTGAATAGCGATAATAAAATGCCATTCATCATTAAGCACTCTACATTAAGCATTAAAAAAGGTCGCCCCTACATGTCGCAATGAATGGAATTGTAGGGTATTTCGACTACGCTCAATGTCCACATTCCGCATGATTGTTGTTTTAAAATATGGTTTTTTAATCATTCCGTTAGGAATGATACGCTCGGTAGAAAAGGTATGATACGCCCCTCCTCCATTC
The DNA here is from genome assembly GCA_012519815.1 of Bacteroidales bacterium. Classification (GTDB taxonomy): domain Bacteria; phylum Bacteroidota; class Bacteroidia; order Bacteroidales; family UBA1715; genus JAQICB01. The sequence continues at coordinate 3,726 of JAAYPM010000012.1, read as the reverse complement.
CGTTAGGAATGGAACCTAAAGAAAGGACACATTCCTAACGGAATGTGAAAAAAAGGGGGGGGTGTTATATTTTTACCGAGCGATGCAATCCTAACGGATTGCGGTGAATAGCGATAATAAAATGTTTTTTATAAAATCACAATTTCATAAATTATATATTCGATAAAAACATGATATAAAAAAGAAAATAATTACCTTGCAGTTCATTAAAGTCGCAACATTAAAAACAAAATTATGGCAAACACATATTCTCAAATACATATTCATGTTGTCTTTGCAGTTCAAAATCGAATTTCGTGCATACAAAAATCGTGAAAAAAACGATTATATCAATACATTATTGCAATCATTCAAAAGCATGGAAACAAAGTTTTAGCCATTGGAGGAGTGTCCGACCATATTCATATTTTATTTGGTTTTCGTCCTACACAAACATTATCAACATTAATACAAGAAATAAAACGTGATAGTTCGGAATGGATAAATGAAACGAAATTAGTAAATGGTAAGTTTTTATGGCAAGAAGGGTATGGAGCATTTTCCTATGCAAAATCACAGGTTTCTGCCGTTTGTAATTATATTGCAATGCAAGAACAACATCATAAAAAGAAAACATTTAGAGAAGAGTATTTAGAGATGTTACAAAAGTTTGAAGTTGAATATGATGAGCAGTACATTTTTAAAGACGTTGAATAAGGACACATTCCTAACGGAATGTGAAAAAAGGGGGGGGGTGTTATATTTTTACCGAGCGATGCAATCCTAACGGATTGTGTTTTAATGATGAATGTAGAGAATGCTTAATGTAAAATAGCATTATTTTCATTCCTTAGTCGCCCCGCATGATTATGTTTTCAAAAAAGCATTTTGTTAATGTAAAATGATGAATAACATTACATATAAAACAAAACACCACATTGGGATAAACGGGCGACCACATAGGGGCGGCCCTACATGCCACAATGAATGACATGTTTTTTATATTTATTTTGGGATAAATCCCATTTAATTCTATTCTTTCCATTTGGAATGGGTTAAAACCCATTCCTATTCAATTTTAAATTAGGGTAAACGGGCGACCACATAGGGGCGCCCCTACATTTACATGATGAATGGTGCAATAAAAAAACCTCTTCAAAAAAATTGAAGAGGTTTTTATACAATATCTGTTTTCTAATTATTTTATAATAATTGGAATGTTTGCTTTTGCACCATTTGCTATTACGCTCAATGTATATGCACCGCGTGCAAATTCTGACACATCTATTTCTACATCTTTTACAGATAGTATTGGTGTAGCATACACAACAGCACCTTGTGTTGATACTATTTGTATTTGATAGCTTGTTATTGCATCTGCAACTTGTACCATAACAAATGATTCGGCAACTGTTGGGAACACTGCAATTTGATGTAGTAAATCTGTTTCAATTGCTGTTTCTGCTTCGGCAATATTACTCATTGCAAGAGAATATGGTCCACTTTCAGCTTTTAACATTGGATGTCGTGTTTCCACAATTTCGGGCAACACCATTGCAATACGATATACCCAACCAAATTGATATACATCAGAATCTGTCCAACTTGTAGCATCACTTGTAATAGCATCAACTTCTACCATATTTGTATTTGATGTTCCTCTATAAATTTTATAGGTAGAAAAATCAACTCCTTCATACGCTCTCCACGAAAGGTTTGCTTTAAAGTTTGTATTCAAACTGTTTTGAATGTGTAATGAACGATGTGGTTCACTTTCAACTCTGTTTTCGCAGACAGAATCAATTGTTGCAATTTTGTATCGGAACGATTTCATACGTGCATCAGCATCGGTATCTTCAAATAAAGATTCAGCATCAAAAGGCAGTTCTCCAATTTTTACAAATTCATTTGCCACCGATGTTTCACGTAAAACTTCATATTTCATAGTACGTTGTTTATCGGTTCGCTCCCATGCCACCACTACAGAATTGTCTTCTTGTGCAAATGTAACCACTCCAATTTGTTCTGCATACGGACGTAATACCGCAACATCAACAGTTGCTGTTTCAGAACACTCATTTACATCGGTAACAGTTACAGAATATGTTCCGTCTTCATTTACCGAAATTGTTGGAGTTGTTTCTGAGGTACTCCATTCATATTGTAAATCAGTACCTTCAGCATCAAGAACAGTAGATGTACCCAAACAAATTTCTTGATTTGGTCCAAGATTCACAATTGGAAGAGGATTAATTGCTGTTATTGCAAAATCATCAGACGAAACACAGCCATATTGGTCGCGAACAGATAGATTTGTTACTCCTACCTTTGACACTGTGTAAGAATCTTGTGTAGTCCAACCTTCTGAATTCCAATTATACTCATCAAATCCTGCAATAGTTAGCGTGTGTGTATTTCCAAAACATAATGCTCTATCAGCAGGCATAACAAGTGTATCAGGCACTGTTAAGGTTATATTATCATGATATTCAAACAATCCTTTACGAATCATTAACGAATAGGTGGTTGTTTCCTTTGGTTCAACCACAATTGTTTCGGTTGTAGCACCCGTGCTCCATACAAACGTATATCCGTTTGCTGCCGACACAGTAGCCTCAAGCGTAACAGGAGAGCCAACACATGCAATTTCATCTGTAGGGTTAATACCTATCACCGAAATATATTCCTCTTTCACAAGAGAATCCATACCATGTTCATTCGCTGCTGTAAGTTTTACTTTATATTTACCTGGCTCAGAATATGCTACAAAAGGATTTGGAGAATTACTTTGAGATGGCGTACCTTTTTCAAAATGCCATATCCACGAAGTTGCTCCCGAAATTGAAGATGTAAATCCAACTGTTTCGCCTGGTGCTATAATAGTTTGATTTGCAGTAAATGAAATTTTTGGTAACGCAATCCATGTAGTACCTGTTTGTGTTGCTTTAGAATACACAACCGATATGTGTGCACTTTCACCTTCTTCATCAGTAGCTATAAACGTTACCGTTGTAGAACCTGTCCAGTTAGGATCTACAGGTAATGCTGTTACCACACCTTTTCTGATTGAAATATTTACACGTGGATTCGCAAGATGCGACCATGCAATATTATGAGGTAATGTATAATCATCTGCAACAAACTGTTTAAGGTCGAGTGTAGGATATTTTTTTGTAGTTGTATTATACAGCTGCTCTGCTATTGGTGAAAGAGTTGGAGGTGTATTATCAGCTTGAGACACTTCAAACACCACATATTGCGAAGTAGAATGCCCACCTGCATCTGTTACTGCAATAGTAATAGTATCTCTGCCTATCCAACTTGCATCATAGCGAGAAACAGTAAGTACACTTCCAGATAATAGGGTACGGAAATTATTATTTGTTTTTGAAATTTCATACAATAAATCTGTAGATTTAGTATAATCATCGCTAAAGTAGGTGCTTAAATCAATTTCAGGGAATGTGTTACCATCAACAATTTTCACTATTATCTCATCTTGATTACACACTGGAGCAGCATTAGGAGTTGGCAGAATTTCAATAGGAATTTCAAGCACAACAGTTTGGCCATCAGCATCAGTAATTGCAATTTCAATTATTTCTGAAATTGGATTATCAGGGTCAAGAGGAATAATTTGTATAATACCATTTCCAACAGTTACTTCAACATTATTTGGTGGTGAAACAATCTCAACAATTAAATCAGCAACATCAGTATTATCATCAAAAACAATTTCAGCAAGTG
>JAAYPM010000092.1 GCA_012519815.1 Bacteroidales bacterium | reverse complement strand
AATCCAATATTAAGTTCACATAACAGCTCTGCTATTAAACAAAGTGTAAAGCTACAAAGTCTCATTTCTCGACCCGAAATATCTATTAATGATTTTGTTATTCCTTCTGATTTACTTGAAGCGAACGAAACCGAAAAGCATATACTTCTTGAAATAGCAGAAATTATTGTTAAATATTCAGGATATATCGAAAAAGAAAAACAATTAGCAGATAAGTTATCACGATTAGACTACATTAAAATAAAAGGAAAAATTCCATACGAAACACTTAAAAGCTTATCAATAGAAGCAAGACAAAAACTCGAAGAAATACAACCAGAAACTATTGGACAAGCATCACGAATAAGTGGCATTTCTCCAGCAGACATTTCAGTTTTATTAATTTATTTAGGAAGATAATTGTTCCACGTGGAACATATATGCGATTGTTTCACGTGGAACAATAAATACAGGAATATGAAAAGAGAAGAATTTTATATAATTAACAGCAACACTCCTGTAATAATTACACAGGTGCAATCGCAGGTTTCACATATTGGACTTTTAATACATACAGGTTCGCGTGATGACACATTAGAAACATCTGGGAGAATGCACATGATTGAACACATGCTTTTTAAAGGCACAAAAAAAAGATCGTATCTACAACTCTTAGATTATATTGAATCAGTTGGCGGAGATATAAATGCATATACCTCAAAAGAAGAAACCTGTATATATATTTCAATACATAATGAATATGTAGAAAGAGCAATTGATGTTTTAAGTGATATTTTTTACTCAACAGTATTTACAAAACAAGAACTTGACAAAGAAAAAGAAGTTGTAATAGATGAAATTCAATCATATAAAGATTCTCCACAAGAAAATATTTTTGATGAATTTGAAGAAAAATTATTTGCCCCTCATGAATTATCATGGAATATACTTGGAAATGAAACAACAATTGAAAATTTAACAGTTGAAAATTTAACAGATATATATAATAAACAATATGTATCTCATAATAGTATTATTTCATATGTGGGAGGAGTAAATTCTAAAAAAATAAAAAAATTAACACAATCCTTTTTTGAGGAAGAAAAAAAATCAAAAGATTGTACATCAACACATAAAAGAACTACTTTTTTACATTCAAATTTGTTTTCTGAAAAAAGTAATAGACAAACATATCAAGCTCATTGTATGCTTGGAACTTCAGCACCTTCTATGCATAACTCGTTAAAAACAGCTATGATTTTATTAAATAATTTATTAGGAGGAAGTTGTTTTAATTCACAGTTAAATTTATTGTTGCGTGAAGAACATGGATTAACATATAATATAGAATCAAATTATACCGCATATACAGATACTGGAATATTTAGTATATATTTTGGAACAGATGTTTCAAAAATAGAACAATGTAAAAACTTATTGTTTGAAAAATTTAAAAAAATACGTGCCGTTGGTATTCGCTCAAGTTTATTAGAAATGTATAAAAAACAATTAATAGGACAATTTGCTTTATCATTTGATAACCATGTGGCATATATGATATCTAATGCAAAATCATATATGAATTATAAACATGTGGATACATATAATGAAAGTGTGAAAAAAATTCAAAATATAACAAATCAAAATATTATTGAGCTTGCAACACAAGTATTACATCCTGATACTCTTTCTGAATTAATCTATGTGTAACAATTAACTAATTGATACACAATATATTAAACTGTTATTTTGTTGCGGATTGGGTAACAATTTTATATTCTTTTCCGTTTTTATAATATACTGTATAAAGTAATTTTGCATCGGGTGCATAATAATTCCAATATTTTACAGCTTTTCCATATTTATATAATTCTTCGCTTTCAATTATACCATTTTCATAATAATACACATGTTTTCCATGTGGTTTTGTGTTAAAATATGTTCCTTTAAATCGCAATTTACCAGAAGTTATAAATATATGTTCCCAGGTTTTATCTTTTTCACCATACACAAAATTTCCTTTTTGAATAATATCTCCAAGTTGAATTTCCCAATATCCATGTTCTTTATCATCAACAAATACGCCTTGAACGGTTCGTTTTCCATCTTCAGAAAATTGCTCACTTAATCCATTTCGTTTTCCAGCAACATATTCTTCGTGTTTTTTAAGTTTGCCCGATGCATAATACCATTTCCAAACTCCCGACGGTTTTCCATTCGTATAAAATCCTTGTTGTTTTAATATTCCATTTTCATAATAAAATTTCCATTCGCCATGTTTTATATCATTATAATACATACCCTGTGATGATATTATATTTGGAGAATAAAAATATGTCCAAACACCAACTTTTTTACCATCTTCTTGCATAATTCCCTTTGCACGTATTTCGCCATACATATCATATAAAATACAGGAATCTATTTTTCCTTGTGGAGAATAATATCTATGAATACCAACAGGAATAATATCTTTAAACTGACCTTTAAATTGCAAAGTAGAATCATTATAATATATAATTCGTTCAAATGGTTCTTCAAAATCGTGCATTATTTGACTTGAATACACAAGAGAATCTTCAGAATACGTTCCTACTCGTAATAATTGTTCACGGCTATCATACATTTTATACATTCCTTGTAATTTACCAGAAACATAATTTGATTCTGTTTTTATATTTCCATTTGGATAAAATTCCATCCATGTTCCAACTTTTTGATTTTCAGAATTATATCTATTTATTTGTTGTCGAGATACTAATTCATCTGCAACAAATTGCAAACGTGCTATAATCACACTGTCTTTAGAATATTCAAATCCTTGTCCAGATTTTTTATTATTTTCATAAGGAATTATTTGGTATAACAAGCCATTGGTGTAATAATATTCGGCATTGCTTTCTTTTGAATCATTTACATATAAAACTTTAGATTTTAATATATTTTTCTCATTATCTGTATAATACGACAAATAATATCCATTTTTTTTACCTTGAAAATAAGATATTTGTTCTGATAATAATCCTTGTTCAGTATAAAAATTCCAAATACTATCTAATTCAAAATCAGTACGTTTTCCTATTGATTTTAAAGTACCTGTTGAATAATATGTTTTCCAATATCCATCGGGTTTACCGTCTTTTATATATCCTTCAGATGATTTAACAGAATCAGAATAATAAAACACTGTATATTCCTGAGAATAAATAGAATAAGATAAAATCAAAAAAAATAGAATAATAAAATATTGTTTCATTATATGTTAAAAATACAAAAATAAATGTGTTACAGTCCTAATTTTTCTGATATTTCTAACATTCGTAAAATTGGTACTTTTGCTAATTCTATTACATTTTTTTCTAAATGAATTTCAGGCAATTCATATTTGAGTGTATTATACATTTTCTCTAAAGTTATTAATCGCATAAATTCACAATTGTTACATGCACAAGTAGAATCATTTGGTGGAGCGGGTATAAATTTTTTATGAGGACTTGCATTTTGCATTTTAAATAAAATACCCGGTTCTGTAACAACAATATATGTATCAGATGAATCTTGTTGTGAAAACTGTAAAAGATTTGATGTAGAGCCTATATAATCGCTTATTAAAAGTATAGGTTCAACACATTCGGGGTGTGCTATTATTTTTGCATGAGGATTTTCATTCTTTAATTGAATAATTTTTTCTAAAGAAAATTTCTCATGTACTGTACAAGCTCCATCCCATATAACCATCTCTCTTTGAGTAAGTTTTGAAATATATGCACCTAAATTTCTATCAGGAGCAAAAATTATTTTTTCATCTTTTGGTAAACTTTCTATTATTTGCACAGCATTAGACGAAGTACAAACTATGTCTGTAAGCATTTTAATAGCCGCTGAGGTGTTTACATATGAAATAACAGTATGATCAGGGTATTTCTCTAAAAAGCTCTTAAATTCATCGGGAGGGCATGAATCTGCCAATGAGCAACCAGCATTTAAATCGGGTAATAGCACTTTTTTATGAGGAGAAAGAATTTTTGCTGTTTCTGCCATAAAATTAACTCCTGCAAATACAATAATATCGGCAGAATTATTTTGTGCTTTTTGTGCTAATGCTAAACTATCTCCAACAAAATCGGCAATTTCTTGAATTTCATCGGCTTGATAAAAGTGTGCAAGAATTATTGCATTTTTTTCTTTTTTCAATCGTACAATTTCTTTTTTTATATCAATATCTTTAGAAATTGGTTCCGAAATAAATCCTAATTTTTCTATACTTTCTTTAAATATCATAATATATAAAATAAATTAAATTAATAATGATAATGATAATATACGGTTAATAGGTTAGTTTTTTATTTGTCTTTTATTTGTTATTTATAAAAATGAATCTTAATAACATTTTTTTAACACTGAATTAAATAGTAATTAATTTAAAATGAACGTTTTTTAAAAATTGTTAACTTATTTGAAACTTCAAATTAACAAGTTTTTTTTAAAACTTATTTAATAAATATGGTTGAATTTCATGTGTATAATTTTTTTTATGAAATGAAAACTATTTTTGGAAAATTCAAAATTTTAAATACCGCATACTTTTTTTAATTAACAAATTTTTTCACCCATTTTTTATCGTAAAAATATGCACAAATATAGAGATGTTTTAAACAAGTTTTAAAAATATCTAAATACTTGAAATTCAAATTAAAATCAATTTTTGATACTATAACATATAGAAAATCAGATTCCTACATTATTAACAATATGATACAATACGTATTTATTTTTCTTTATGTTGCTCATTTTTATATAGTTATATATTTTTGAGTTAGGGGGATGTAAGGGTATAAAGGTTGAAGGGTTTAGAGGTGTAAGGGTGAGTGGAAATTGATTTCTGTTATTTTTTATCAGGCAATAATGTATCTATTCGTTCAAAAAACGGAAAATAAAAAAACTCTATCATATTTCATATAAAAAATGCGTTTCTTTGTAAAAGGTATATTTTTATATGAAAAAATTATATATATATATTTGCTTGTTACTGCCAATAGTAACGTATAGTCAATTAGGTGGATCTAATACGTTTGAATTTGTTACTACTTCATTTTCGGCTCGTGAACATGCTTTAGGTGGCACTATTTTATCACTTGATGATGCTGATGTATCATTAGCCATGAAAAATCCTTCTTTATTAGACAGCTCATATTCAGGCATGTTTTCAACTTCTTGGGGAGGATTTCATATTTTACAAACCGATATAGGAATGGGGTCGTTTGCATATGCACACAGTACTTCTAAAATAAATTATAGTGCTGGTGTTCAGTTTTTTAGTTACGGAAAATTTTCAGGATATTCTGAAGATGGAACGCCAAGTGAAACATTTTTTGCACATGATTATCAGCTTATAACCGCAGCATCATATGAAATATATAAAAAAATATATGCTGGAATTTCATTAAAACCAGTTCTTTCATTTTATGAATCATACTCATCATTTGGTATATTACATGATGTTGCCCTTTCATATAAATGTAAAGAAAATGATTTTACCACAAGTTTTATTGTTCGCAACGCTGGTTGGCACATAAAACCATATACATCATTACATAAAGAACCAGTACCTTTTTCTATAGATTTTGGTCTTACTAAAAAATTATCGCATGCTCCGTTTCGGTTTTCATTGTTATATCAAGGATTACAAAAATTTGATATTTCATATACGAGCGTGTTTGATTCAAAACATACACTTATAAATCAACCAGAATCTACTTCACGAGATGCATATATGCGTTTTTTTAAAAATGCCTTACATCATGTTTCAATAGGTGCTGAATTATTGTTATTCAAATCGTTACATGCACAATTTGGTTATGATTTTAGAAAAGCATACGAAATGAGCTATGGTTCAAGCAATAAAGCTGTGGGCGTAAGTTTTGGTTTTCATATAACACTTTCTTATTTTTCTGTTTCATACGCATGGGCAAAACAGCATGTAGCAGGTGCAACAAACTTTTTTACGTTTTCAACTAATATTGATAATTTATATACTCAATTTATAAAATAACATGATTATAGCAATTGACGGATATTCATCTTGCGGAAAAAGCACTATTGCACGAGATTTAGCAATGCATTTACATTATGTATATATTGATACAGGTGCTATGTATAGAGCTGTAACGTATTTTTGTTTACAAAATTCTATTATAAAACAGGGAGTTATTGACGAACAAAAACTCAAATCAAGTATTGATTCTATTCATATTGAATTTAAACTAAATTCTCAGGCAGTTCAAGAAACATTTTTAAACAACGTATGTGTAGAAAAAGAAATACGTGGTTTAGAGGTATCAGAGCACGTAAGCATGGTAAGTAAATTAGCATTTGTGCGTCATACATTAGTACAAGCTCAACGAGAGTATGGTGTGTCGGGAAATATTGTAATGGACGGAAGAGATATTGGCACGGTTGTTTTTCCACATGCAGATTATAAATTTTTTATTACTGCATCGGTGCAAGTGCGTGCTCAACGAAGATACGATGAACTTATAGCAAAAGGCGAAGATGTTGATTTTAATGCAATTGTTGAAAATATTGTATCGCGAGATTTACATGATACAAGCCGTAAAGAAAGTCCTCTTATACAAGCGCCAGATGCTATTGTGCTCGACACCAGTTTAATGAATAAAAAAGAACAATTAGAATGGATTCTCAACCACATAAAAATAAAATAGAAATTGATTCTCGTTCTGGTTTTTGTTTTGGGGTTGTAAATGCTATAAAACAAGCAGAACAAGCACTTAAAAAACATGGAACATTATATTGTTTAGGTGATATTGTGCACAATGGAGCCGAAGTTTCTCGTCTTGAAAAAAGCGGATTAATTTCAATATCACACACAGAATATTTTACCCTTTCAAACTGCATTGTTTTATTACGTGCCCATGGCGAACCGCCAGAAATTTATGAATATGCCAAAAAAAATGCTATAACCTTAATTGACGCCACCTGTCCGGTAGTACTTAATTTACAAAAAAAAATAAAAAAAGCCCATCAAACGCAACAAAGTAAAAACGGACAAGTTGTAATTTTTGGCACCCATGGTCATGCTGAAGTTATAGGATTATTAGGACAAACCAATAATTCCGCATTAGTTATAAGCTCCGAAGAAGATTTAAAAACCATTGATTTTTCTCGTCCAGTTTCTTTGTATTCACAAACCACCGAAAACTTAACAGATTTT
>JAAYPM010000091.1 GCA_012519815.1 Bacteroidales bacterium | reverse complement strand
TGGGGCGAAAAGATAGAGGCGTACACTCAGCACCATTTTTAGTGCTTTGGAAAACAACAATGCCCAGTATCCTTATTGAAACTGGCTTTATTTCAAATCCAGAAGAAGAAAAGTTTTTAATGACAGAATTAGGACAAGATTATATGGCTTCTGCTATTTTTCGTGCTTTTCGTGACTACAAGCAGCTTATTGAACGAAAAACAAATTTTGGTGTAGATACAGCATATATTAATAAGCAAGAAATTGTAAATAAACCACAAGAACAACTGCTAATAGCACCCGAAAAAATAGAAACTCCTACGCCTCCTATTACTTCTGTAGAACAAAATAATAGTGTGCAATCTGATGAAATCTATTACAGTATCCAAATAGCGTCATCACAAACAGAGTTAAAAACCACTCCCGAAAATTTTAAAGGTTTGCAAAATGTTTTTATATTGCAAGAAAATAATCACAATAAATACCTTGTTGGAAAAGAAAATACATATAAAAAAATCCGTGCACAATTTGATGAGGTTGCGGTAAAGTATCCTACAGCATTTATTGTGGCTGTTAAAAATAATACAAGAATAAATTTACAAGAGGCAATTAAAATAACACAATAAAAATACTATTCTGTGGAAAAAGATAAAGCAATAAAAATCGGACTACTCTTAGTTATAACAATAGGTTTTCTCTATTGGGGATTTAATTTTTTAAAAGGTAAAAATGTTTTTACAAGAACAAACACATATTATGCTTATTATGAGAGAATTGATGGCTTGCAGCCAAGTGCATCAATTTTACTTCGTGGATATAAAATAGGGCAGGTAACTGATATTTATTTTACCAATAAAAAATATGAAAGCCTTACTATTGAAATGTCAATTGATGAAAGTGTTGAAATTCCAGAAAATACAATTGCACAAATTTTTAGTTCCGATATTATGGGAACAAAATCTATCAATTTAATTATGCCGTATTCACAAGCAAATGAAGATGTGGTAATTTTATCGCACAATAGTATTTTGTTAAGTGATATTGAAGGAGGATTGCAAGATCAGGTTCGTTTAGAAATGGCACCTTTGAAAAAACAAGTTGAATTGCTTATAGAGCAAGCTGCTGTTGCTATTGAGCAAATTAAATATGTTTTAAATGAATCTACAGGAGAAGAACTTCGCTCAAGTTTTGTGAAAATTCAACAAGCTGTTGATGCAATTCGTAATTCGAGTGTTACCATTGATTCTGTTCTTTCAAATCATAATATTCAAAATGTATTGGCGCATGTTGAAAATATAACAAAAACAATTAGTAACAAAAGTGATGATATTCAGGAGATTGTAGATAATGTTGCTTCGTTTTCAAATGCACTTGCACAAGCAAATATTGCTGAAACTGTTTTAATGACTGATAGTGTTTTGACAGAATTAAATGTTGTTTTACAACGCGTAAATGCCGGAGAAGGTTCTTTGGGTACTCTTTTACAAAGTGATGAATTATATAAAAATTTAGAGACCTCGTCTATGAATTTAGATAAACTGCTACGCGATGTAAAAGAAAATCCAAAACGATATGTTTCATTCCCGATTTTTAATTTTTCAAGGGATAAAAAAAATAAATAATCGCTAATCCAATGTGGTATTGGCTTAGATGAAAGTTTTTTTTAAGTCATTGAAAATGAGTTGTATAAAAATAAAATAAAATATTTTATTTTATTTTAGATTATTAACTGATTGACTTTAAAAACGCTACAAATTTTTTTAAAAAAGCAAGTTTTTTTACTGTTTTTTTTCTCAAAAATTATCACCATTTTTGTAAAACAATAAAAACAAATCTATTTAATTAACACTTATATTCAAACTATAAAATGGATGTACTTCACGAAACTTTATGGGATAAATGTTTAGAAATAATTAAAGATAATTTAGATTCTAAATTGTCTTTTGAAACATGGTTTAAGCCTATAAAACCAATTAAAATTGATAATGAAATTCTTACGATTCAGGTTCCGAGTCCTTTTTATTATGAATATATAGAAGCACATTATATTGATTTGTTGAGTAAAACGCTTCGTAAAATTTTGGGTGATAATGCAAAACTTGAATACAGCGTTATTATGGAACAACCTACCCATGCCAATACACAACAGCCTGCTGCGGTACACTTCCCCGGGAAAAATAATGTTAATTTAAAAAATAAAGTTTTTCATCAACCTTCATATAGTTCTGATAGCAAAATCATTCGCAATCCATTTATTATTCCTGGCATAAAAAACCTTCATATTGATTCACAATTAAATCCTAATTATTCATTTGAAAATTTTATTGAAGGTGAATGTAACAGACTTGCACGTTCGGCGGGTTTAACTGTTGCTCATAATACAGGAAAAACTAATTTTAATCCTCTGTTTATATATAGTAAACCGGGTTTAGGTAAATCGCATTTAGCACAAGCAATTGGTATCGAAATAAAAGAAAAACACCCTAAAAAAACTGTTTTATATCTTGATGCTGATACCTTTCAACGACAATTTGCCGAGGCTACCATTAAAAACGAACGAAATGATTTTATGCATTTTTATCAAATGATAGATGTGCTTATTATTGACGATGTACAATGGTTTGCCGGAAAAGAACGCACGCAAACAGCATTCTTTCAAATATTTAACTATCTCCATCAAAAAAATAAACAAATCATTCTTACCTCTGATTGTCCACCTGTAGAGTTACAAGGCTTAGAGGAACGATTGCTTTCTCGTTTTAAATGGGGATTGTCGGCAGAATTAACAGTGCCTGATTTCCATACGCGACTTGAAATATTAAAACGCAAAACATATAATGACGGAATTGAAATAGAAGAGGATATTCTTGAATATGTAGCAAATCATATTTCTACAAATATTCGTGAACTCGAAGGTATTTTAATTTCGCTTTTGGCACAATCTACCATTAATAATAAAGAAATTACGATTGAGCTTGCAAAAGATACTGTAGAAAAGTTAGTAAAAAACACATAGCAAGATATTTCTATTGATTTTATTAAGAAAACAGTATGCGAATATTTTAATATTCCGCTTGAACAATTAAAATCTAAAACACGAAAGCGCGAAATTGTTCAATCGCGTCAGGTTGCCATGTTTTTTGCAAAAAGTTATACTAAAAACTCTCTTGCAACCATTGGTGCTCAAATAGGGGGTAAGGACCATGCTACTGTGCTCCATGCGTGTAAAACAGTAAATAATCTTATTGAAACAGATAAACGTTTTAAACGTTATATTACTGATATAGAAAAACGATTTAAAATGCAGTAAACATTATCTTTTTTGATGTTTTATTGCATTTTCGATTTTTTCGTTATGACACACTAATACGTTTGTGTGCTCTCCATGCCAATTGTGAAATCCATTTCCTTGACAATCATCATAATCTTTGCACGATTTACATTGACCAATTTTTGTCCATTCTCGGTTTCTAAATGCTTGAAACTTGTTGTGCCAAATTTCATAAAAATTGTGTGTGTAAATATTTCCTTGAGAAAATGCTCTGTCAATATTTGGGCAGGCTGAAATAGAGCCATCAATAAGAACTGAACCAATGTTTATTCCTGCCCTACAAAAAAAGTTACTATCTCTTACGTCTAATTCATACCTTCCTACATACCCTTCGCAACTAAATTTTATATCAATTTCCTTTGTTTTGCGATTGATTTTAATAAACTCCATTAATGCTAAAAACTGTGCGTCTGTTATGTGTAAATCGGGGTTGTTTACCGCTCTTCCAATAGGAATAATGGTAAACAATCTCCATGCTTTTACATTTTTAGAGATTAACAATTGTTTAATCTGCTCTAATTCAGCAAAGTTTTTTTGATTAACGCAGGTAACAACATCAAAATTAATGCGATTTGAAGATGTGGCAAGTTCAATGGCTTTTAAAACCGTAGTAAAACTATGTGTATTATTTCGCAACCAATTATGAGATTCTTGTAGCCCGTCAAAACTAATGGTTAATGCACCAATTCCTGCGTTTAGCAGTGAAATATGTCTTTGTTTATTGTATAAATGTCCGTTTGTAACCAACGACCATTTAAAGCCTCGCTTCCGTAATTCTCTTCCACATATTTCTATATCGTTTCGTATAAGAGGTTCACCACCAGTAAAAACTACTGTGAAATTTTTTGGTATGTTTTGTATGGTATCAACAGCTTTTAAAAAATCTTCAATAGGCATGTCTTCAAAAGCACTATCTTTTGCACAATCGCTTCCACAATGCAAACAGTTTAAATTACATTTAGTGGTACATTCCCAAAACAAATAATTTAATTCATGCTTTCTAATTGCTGATTTTTTATATGCTTTGAACGCATGTTTTTTGAGTGTTGCAATCATTTATTTTTCGTCCAATGTAATATCCAAATATATTTTGTCGCTACGTTCGGTTAGCAATGTGTCTTTATCATGGAATAACCCATTTTGTGTTGAATCCACATCTTGAAATTTAAGCGTAAGATCCTCAAGCATTTCTGTATAAAATGAAAATTTACCATTTTCATCGGTTATTTCATATTGTACATTTCCTGCAACTGAAACTTTAATACCTTGTATTGGCAATCCAGACGCCTTTGCTTTTACCTGTCCTTCTACCAATAAATCAAGTCCAAAATCTTGCGGCGTTCCGTAGCAAGCCTGAAAAACAAACATTGCTGATGTTAAACTTAATCCTCCAATAATTTTTCTACATACATTTTTTTTCATTGTAATAGTGTTTTTGCTATGATACGTATTATTTTTTTGTTGCTGTGTGGCGATAGAATGATGTCATTCATATATCCAAAAGCAAAAGTACACTATTTGTTTATTTTATCATACTATTTTACATAAAAATGATTGATTTTTGGGGGGGGAGCTTACAATTGAAAGCTGTTGTTAAAACAATATTTTGTGAAAGTTTTCAGGTAAAAATACATTTTTTATGTTTTCAACAAATACATTCTTAAATAATGGTGCAATTTCTTCGACTTTAAAGCCTGCGGTGCCACAACCAATTTCAGTTACTAAAAACTTTAGATTAGGATTTGATTTTGCGAAAGACAAAAATTCATCTACGTAAGGTTTAATAGTATCCACACCGCCTTGCATTGTTGGAATAGCATAAGTTTGTCCATGTAAACCTATGCCTTCACCCCAAATAGCACCCCATTTTCTTGCTACTGCTGCCGCACCACTAACATGCAATCCTTTAAGGTTACTACCAAAAACAAACACTTCGTTTTCTTCTAATTTGTCAATCCATTTTGGTGAAATTCTTTGCATAAATTATTTTATTTATCTTTCGATTTTTTCTTGTCTATTTGTTTAGGTTCGTCTTTTCCTTTTTTTCCTGTTCTTCGTCCCAATGGATTCGAACTTGCTTTTGCTCAAATATTTTTATGGTGGTTTCTTTGTTCATATTATTTACAAATATAATGACTTTGGAATTGAAGAATTAATTTAACCTGTCCATTTTTTTTTGGTGCTTACAACGATACAGCACAAATCATCAAATTGTTTTTTTTATTATTTTATCGTTGAAATATGTGTTAGCAGTAGTGCATTTTACCATCCTGTCACTAACAAGTTTCTTGCAGCTTTCTCACTACACTTTTGGTATTTAGAATATGCTAAAGCTGCTCTTGTCCTGACTTGCTCATTTGTTTCGTTGTTCAGATAGCCTGTAATTGCATCATGTATTGTGTATGTGTCATTCCCTGATATAGGTTGACCGTTTTTAAAACAGAAACATTATGTTAAAAAATGGTAAACGTATTAAAATTAAACGTTATTTTTCCGAAGATTTTAAGCTTAAAATTGTAAAGGAATATGAAT
>JAAYPM010000090.1 GCA_012519815.1 Bacteroidales bacterium | reverse complement strand
CTTATATATATAAGTGTACATATGAATGCAAATGCACAAACAGAATTTAAGCCAATGTTAGATTTTGAATTTAAAAAATATTATCCTGATTTATATTCACAATATCAACAAAAATGCACCCTATTATTTACGCAGGGAATACAAAACAACATAGAACGAGGAAAAAAAGAAGGCATTTACAAAAAAGAACTTGATGCTCAAAATATAGCACAGATGCATTCCAAAAAAATAGATGAAATTCATGCGTTATATGAAAAAGAATTACATAATGAAACAAATTCACTTCAAGCTCTTTTTTTTGAAACACTGATACATCACATTGCTTTAATAACAAATGCACAGGGACAAGAGTATTTTGACAATAAAAAACACATATTACAACAATTAGTAACAAAACAATAATATGATACGACACACAATTGCAACAGCAGCACTACTTTTTAGTTCGGTGTTTCTGTTTTCTCAAGAACAAATATCATTAAGCTTAGCTCAAGCAACAGAGCGGGCACTTTCTCATAATTTAGGTATTAAAAGTAGTGAGTTAGGAGTTTCGGCTGCCGAAAAACAATTAAAGTCTTCTATTGCAAAAGGTTTACCGCAAGTAGAAGGGAGTGTAGATTATTCATACTTTTTTGATTATGAAATTAATTTTTCGCTCGGAGGTGGTTCTAACGGAGGAGATATTAATTATGCTTTATTTGATGATGGTGATAAAGAGATTATGAAATTATTACAATCAATGAGCAGTTCCGAGCCAATTATAATGGAAGGAAGTGCTGGAGCAAAATTACAAGTTTCGCAACTTTTATTTAGCGGACAATATTGGGTTGGTATTCAAACAGCCAAACTCGCAAAGCTATTAGCGGAACAACAAGTTAAAAAAAATAAAACAGAAATTATAGAGTCGGTTTCAAATGTCTATTTTGGGATTGTTATTTTACAAGAATCAATAGAAATTCTTACCAAAACATCAAAAAACCTTGACGACACATTCATTAAAACCGCAGCATTGGTACGTGCTGGAATTGCAGAAGAAACTGACACCTTGCAAATCCGTATGGCACAAAACTCCCTATCAAATAGCGTAAAACAACTTGAACGTAGTTACGATTTTAACAATACTATGCTTAAATTTTTATTAGGGATTCCGTATGAAACTACTATAATATTAACCGAAGATGCTCAAAATTTTATTCAAGAAGATGCAATTCAAGAAAAACTTACTTCGTCTTTTTCGGTTGAAAACAATATTGACTATCAAGTTATGGAATCGCAAGTAGGTATAAGCCAAAAAATGGTGCGTTTGCAACAAATGGCATACACGCCAACGCTTGCTGGATTTTATCAATATAACCATAAAATTTTGTCAACAGGTCTTGATATGAATCCTGACCATATTATAGGGGTTTCTTTACAAATACCTATTTTTTCGAGTGGAGCACGACATTTTGCTGTACAAGAAGCAAAAATTAAATCGGCACAAGCTGAATTGGGCAAACAATTGGTAGCAGAACAATTAACTATGGAAATGCAACAAGCTCAATTTAACTTAAAAAACGCATACGAAAATTTTATGCTTCAAAAAGAAAATATTGAACTTGCAGAACGCATATACACAAAAACACAACAAAAATATGATTATGGAGTTGCTTCAAGTTTTGAACTTACACAAACAAACAATTCATATTTAGAAGCACAATCAAATTATTTACAAGCATATATGCAGTTATTTCAAGCAAAAAATGCACTCGAAAAATTATCTCATTCATTATAAAAAAATTACAGATGAAAAAAGCACTTAAATTATTGGCAATTAGCACTATCAGCGTATTTTTCGTGTCGTGCAACGATACATCAAAAAATACAGAACAAGATGACCAGCATGCTATAGAAGCACGCCCAGTTAAAGTTCAAACTATATCATTAGAAACTATAGGTGTAACCGAAACGTATCCTGCAACTATTTTAGCAGCAGAAGAAGCACATGTGGCTCCAATACAACCTGGACAAATTAGAAAAATTAATGTAGAAGTTGGCGATAATGTAAAAAAAGGCAATTTACTTATTGAAATGGACGCAACGCAATTAAATCAAACACGTGTGCAATATCATGATGCAAAACGCGACCTGCAACGAATGGATTCGCTTATAAAATACGGAAGTATTGCTGAGCAAATGTACGACAAAGCAAAACTGCAATACGAAGTACTTGCAAGTGCACTCAAAACACTCGACGAAAACACCTATATACGAGCACCGTTTTCGGGAGTAATTACTGGGAAGTATTTTAATGAACGCGAAAACTTTACTGGTGTAGCTCCGCAATTAGGTGTAAGTGCTATTCTTACTATTATGCAAATAGATGAACTTAAAGTAGAAGTACATATTTCAGAACGATATTTTCCACTTATAAAAGAAGGAATGCAAACCGAACTTGAAACAAATATTTATCCAGATAAAAAATTTACTGGACAAATAAAAACAATATATCCAACAATAGATGCGGCTACAAAAACATTTAAAATTGAAATACGCATAAAAAATCAACAACAACTACTACGACCAGGAATGTTTGCACGAGTAACAATTAATTTTGGCGAAACAAAAACAGTAGTAATTCCCGCAAACACCTTATTAAAACAAGAAGGTACAAACAATCGATACATATTTTTATATGAAGACGGCATAGCAAAACGTGTTGAAGTAGAACCAAAAACACGATATAATGATAAAATTGAAATAATAAGTACTGAAAATTTAGAAGGAAAAACTTTTATTATATCAGGACATGTTGGACTCAATGATGGTTCTCCTGTTACTATTGTTCAAGAATAATAATTAAAAAAAACAACTCTCATTATGAGCATATATAAAAACGCTGTACAAAAACCAGTTACTACCATTATGATATTTATGGCGGTAATTGTGTTTGGATTATATTCATTATCTACTCTTTCTGTAGATTTATATCCCGAAATGGAACCTCCGTTTGTTTCGGTATTAACAACCTATCCCGGAGCAAGTGCTTCTGATATTGAAAGCAATGTTACACGCCTTATTGAGGACGCTCTCAACTCGGTGGATAATTTAAAAGAAATAAGTTCAAAATCAACCGATAATATGTCGGTAGTATTTGTTGAATTTGAATGGGAAACAAATTTAGACGAAGCCGTTAACGATATTCGTAGTGCATTAAGCTGGGTCGAAGACGACTTGCCTGATGATTGTAACGACCCAAATATTTTTAAATTTAACACCAGCATGATGCCAATTTTGTTTTTTGGTATTAAAGCAAATGAAAGTTATGACGCTATTGAAAAAATTCTTGATGAACGCATTGTAAATCCACTCAACAGAATTGAAGGAATTGGTTCAATAGGATTTAACGGACTTCCCAAACGAGAAATTTTAATTGAAGTAGAACCTCAAAAATTAGAAGCCTACAATCTTACTGTTGAAGATATTGGAAATGTTTTACGTGCAGAAAACATGAATCTTCCAATAGGTAAAATTGAGATGGGTGCTATGGACTATTCAATAAGAATTGAAGGGGAATTTAAAGAAAGCGATATTATTAAAGATATTGCTGTAGGTAGTTTTATGAACAGGACTATATATATACGCGACATTGCACATGTAAAAGATGGTATCAAAAAAAGAACTGTTGACCAAAAAATAAACGGTGACAACGGAGTACGTATGTCTATAATGAAACAATCGGGTGCCAACACGGTTAAAATAGCAAACGATGTAAAAAAAGAATTGAAAAAAATAAAAAAAACGCTTCCAAATGATATTGAAATAATTGAAATCATGGACAGCTCTGATTTTATTAAAAATTCTATTTCAAATCTTACCGAAACCCTTATGTGGGCTTTTATATTTGTAATATTAGTTGTACTGTTTTTTTTAGGACGCTGGCGTGCTACATTTATAATTGTACTTACTATTCCTATTTCACTAATTGCCGCATTTATTTATCTAAAAGTTTCGGGTAATTCTATAAACATTATTTCACTTTCAGCCCTTTCAATAGCTATTG
>JAAYPM010000089.1 GCA_012519815.1 Bacteroidales bacterium | reverse complement strand
TGGCATTGAGCCATCATGACTTTAACCCAAGGAAAAGCCTTCAGGGTCATATTTGTCCGATAGTAATATAACTAAGAAAATGAATTATTTATTAACCAAAACGGTCAACGCCTAGTAGGGAAGGTCAAGCATTAACCATTAACCATTAAGCATTATTTCACTTCTTCATTTTTTTTTAGTCATTTCCACTACAACAATACTATACTTTTCTGTATTTTTGCAAAAAAAATTAAAATTCTAAATCATGCGACTGTCTTTCATTAGCTTATGTGCTATATTCTTTACAACTGCTTGTTCTACCGAAATTACAACAGATTACGAGGGGTTTGAAGTACACGATAATGTGAAAAAAATACGCTTTTTTAATCATGATAATGTACAAAATGCTGAAGCTGCTTTTTCAAAAAAAGGACAATTATTATATAATAAACAAGGCGGTGAATTAACTGAATATGAATATGATAAAAATAATTTACTGATACGTATGCGTATGTTCGAAGAAAACACGCTCATTTCAAAACGCCAATATTATTATGAGGGTAAAAAATTGATTGAAATAAAACAATTTTCTGAAAATAATTCGTTTTTAAAATCTATAAAATATCAATACGATTTGGCGGGAAATATTGTAAAAGGTTCACTCCTAACACCTTACAACAAACTCGAATATGTGTGGGAATATGAATATGACGCACATAATTTTAAACGTATGGAAACTCACACCTCACACACTATACAATTCAAAAAACGAATGCAATACACTACAAATAAAGAGGGTAAGGTAGAGTTGATACAAGAATTTGACGATTATGACGAACTATTTCGAGAACGATACTTTACGCTCTACAATGCCACAGCTCTCGAAACAAAACGATACAATTACTGGGCAGATGAAATTTCTGATTCTGTGTTGATTTCGTATGAATTTGATACAAGAGGAAATTGGATTCGCAAAGAAATACAATCCTATCCCGGAAAACTTGTTACGGTAAGTAGAGAAATTACGTATTATTAAGGCGTATTACATTATTTTTGCGTGCGTTCTATTTTTTTTGACACGCAATAGTAATTTTTTTTTCTAAACTTTATAGTACATTTGCATCACAAAAAAATAAGTATATGGCACATAATTCTTTATTAGAAAAACTTGAAACTCTCCGATTAAAATTTGAAGAAGTAGAACAACAAATAACTGACCCTGCTGTAATTGCAGATCAAAAACGTTATGTGCAATTAAACAAAGAATATAAAGAATTACAGCTTATTACAAAAGCGTATAAAGAATATAAAAACATACTCAACAATATATCGGGAGCAAAACAAATTCTTGACGAAGAAAATGATGAAGAGCTTCGTGATATGGCAAAAATGGAAGTTGATGAGTTACAAGAACAATTGCCTATTATTGAAGAAAAAATAAAACTTTTATTAATTCCTAAGGATCCGCAAGATGATAAAAATGCTATTCTTGAAATTAGAGCTGGTACGGGCGGTGATGAAGCTTCGCTATTTGCTGGCGAAATTTATCGTATGTATGTAAAATATTGCGAACAAAAAAACTGGAAAATTTCAACAACAAGTTACACCGAAGGTACGCAGGGCGGATATAAGGAAATTATAGCAACGGTTACGGGCGAAGGTGTATATGGTATTCTTAAATACGAATCGGGAGTGCATAGGGTGCAACGGGTGCCGCAAACAGAAACACAAGGACGAGTGCACACAAGTGCCGCAACTGTGGCAGTGCTTCCAGAAGCTGATGAATTTGATGTTGATTTAAACATGAATGATGTGCGTAAAGACACCTATTGTTCTTCTGGTCCAGGTGGACAATCGGTAAATACTACGTATTCCGCTATTCGTTTAACGCATATTCCCACAGGAATTATTGTAACATGTCAAGATGAAAAATCACAGTTAAAAAATTTAGATAAAGCTATTAAAGAACTGCGTTCGCGTTTATATAATCTTGAATACGAAAAGTATATTAATGAAATTTCTTCGCAACGTAAAACCTTAGTTTCTACAGGCGACCGTTCTGCAAAAATTAGAACATACAACTATCCACAAGGGAGAGTTACCGACCATAGAATAAATTTTACCTTATATAATTTACCTGCAATTTTAGATGGAGATATTCAAGAATTTATTGATAAACTGATAGTTGAAGAAAATGCAGAACGACTCAAAGCAAGTGATATATAAAAACATACGATGAATGAGAATCAAATACATGAACGAATTCATGCATTATTTCAAAAAACATATAATGCACCCATACATTCTATACAAATAATTACGGGTGCAGGTTCTCCTCGAAAATATTATCGTATTCTGTCTTCTCTTTCGTACTCTGTAATTGCATGTTTTGGCACAAATCTCGAAGAAAATAAAAGCTTTATTTACTATAATACCTTTTTTTTAGCTGCGGGTTTATCGGTTCCTAAAATATATGCATCTGAACAAGAACCATGGCTATATTTACTTGAAGATTTTGGAGATATAGATGTTTTAACTGCAAAACAAAATCTCTCGGAAACTGAAACAATAACACTCTATAAAACTATTATTCGCGACCTAATACAGTTTCAATTACAGGGTGCAAAATGCGACTTTTCTCATTGTTTTTCTCGAAATGCTTTTGATGAAACTGCAATGAAATGGGACTTGTATTATTTTAAATATTATTATCTTAAATTAAGTAATCTTGATTTTAATGAGCAAAAACTCGAAGAAGATTTTGATGCACTTATTGTATTTCTAAAACAAGCAGATGCATCATATTTTATGTATAGAGATTTTCAAGCACGAAATATTTTACTTAAAAACAACAAACTCCATTATATTGATTTTCAGGGCGGAATGCGTGGACCATTGCAATACGACCTTGCATCGTTGTTATTACAAGCAAAAGCACAACTTTCAGTAGCAACACAAAAAACACTTATAGATTTTTATATTTCGGAAATTTCAAAGTATATTACCATTTCAAAATCTCAGTTTAAAGCACTATACGAAGGATTTGCAATGATTCGAATTATCCAAACCTTAGGGGCATACGGTTTTAGAGGTATTATTGAGAAAAAACCTCATTTTATTAGCAGCATTCCACATGCAGTTGACAATGCTGTTACGCAAATTTCAAACGTATCTCAACACATTCATCTCCCCTATCTCACACACATTCTACATAATTTACCAAAAATCACAGAAACCAAATGACAAAACCAGAATTAACCGTAAGAATACACAGCTTTGCATATAAAAATGGCATTCCCGAAGATCCAACAGGAAATGGTGGCGGACATGTGTTTGACTGCCGCATCATTCCCAATCCGGGTGTATTGGAGCCATACAAAGCATTAACTGGTTTAGATGCATCGGTGGGAGCATATATTTTAGAACAAGCTCAATCTAAAGCATTTATACAAAACACATGTGCAATAGTAGAGCAAAGTATTATACGATATTTAGAACGAGATTTTACAAGTCTTATGGTTTCATACGGTTGCACTGGCGGGCAGCATCGTTCGGTATTTTTTGCCGAAACACTTGCTAAGCATATTACACAAAAATTTGCTCTCAAAGTAATTGTTGTACACAGAGAACAGAATATAGTGTACGAAATAAATTCCATAAAAAAATAAACTATGTTAGACTGGAAATTACTTTTATCGCATGAACGATTAGGCACACAAGAAAAACCTATTCTTAGAGAAGATGCGGCACGTTCTCAATTTCAGCGTGATTACGATAGAATAATTTTTTCGTCTCCGTTTCGCCGTCTTCAAAATAAAACACAAGTGTTTCCACTCCCGGGCAGTGTTTTTGTGCATAACAGATTAACTCACAGTTTAGAAGTGGCATCAGTTGGGCGGACATTAGGCAATATTATTGCAAAAGGTTTGTTACAAAAAAATGTTGATGTACACCCATTTATTTTAGACAGCATAGGCTCAATTGTTTCCACCGCCTGTTTAGCACACGATTTAGGAAATCCGCCATTTGGACATTCTGGAGAAAGTGCTATTTCACGATATTTTACACAAACCGAAAGTCATAATATTCAATCACTCATTGCTCCAGAAGAATATACCGACCTTATTCATTTTGAAGGAAATGCCAATGCGTTTAGACTGCTTACACATCAATTTACAGGCAGAAGGCAAGGAGGATTTGCATTAACCTATGCAACAATTGGGGCACTTTTAAAATATCCTTGTACATCTACCGACCTGAAAAATGGCAATGCTCCGTATGAAAAATATGGTATTTTTCAAACCGAAAAAGACACATTTATACAAGTTGCACAAAAATTAGGATTACGAAAACTTTCAAATTCAGGACACGCATATTGTCGCCATCCGCTTGTGTTTTTAATGGAAGCAGCCGATGATATATGCTATCAAATAGTTGATTTAGAAGATGCACATCGTCTTGGAATTATATCAGGAGAAGTAACAAAATCATTACTTTTTTCGTTTTTCGACCCTCAAAAAGATGCTGAATCCTTACAAGAATTACAATCACTCCTTTCTGAAGTTTCTGATGAAAATGAACAAATAGTGATTTTACGCTCTCGCACAATTAATAAATTAATTGAAGATTGTGCTCTTGTTTTTTGGGAGCATTACGAAGATATTATGAACGGCGTTTTTTATTCATCGCTCACAAAAAATCTTACTGGAAGCTCAAAACATGCACTACAAGAAATTTCGCTTCTTGCTACCGAAAAAATATATAACAGCAAAGAAGTTGTTGAAATTCAAATAGCTGGACATAGAATTTTAGGAGAATTACTTCATGAATTTGTAAGTGCTATACGTAATAATGATTCTTTATACACAACGCAACTTTTACGCTTATTACCAACACAATTACGCTGCGAAAGCGACAACACATACCATCAAATAATGTCGGTAATTGATTATATTTCAGGCATGACCGATGTATATGCACTCGAAATTTATAGAAAAATTAAAGGAATTTCATTTTCGGTAATTCGATAGTATTTATGAGTTCTCCTGCTGAAGCAGGAGACAATTGAATAGGAATATGTCATATTTATTTGTTGAATCTTCCATATACATTAAAAGCATATTTAGAGTGTAGAAAATCAAAAAAATTTGTAAATTTGTTTTATGTGTAAAGAAAAACTAATAACTGGTATAAAAGTAGCTCAACAAATGAGTAAGGCTAAGAATATATTGCATAGTCAAGTAATTCCTCGTGAAGAGCTTTTTCAGATTAGAAAAAGAGAGGGGAAATTGAGTAAAGAATTTAATAATACTCAGAATTTTAATGCCTAATTTAATTATTATTGCAGGCTGTAATGGTGCAGGAAAATCAACCTTTGCATCATCTTTCTTACCCGAAGGGTTAAGTTCTTTTGATTATGATAGGTTATATCTCGAAAACTACAATAGTCTTCCTGACAGTGAATTGCGAGATGTTATAGCACAAAATCAAACCACTGAAACATTTAAGTTAACTATAGACAAAGTACTTGCTGCAAAATTAGATTTTTGTTATGAAACTAATTTCGATCAACATCCTACACATTGGGCAGAAGTGTTTAAAAAAAATGGATATAGGTTGAATTTAATCTTTTTCTGCATTGACAATCAGGACATTGCAAAACACAGAGTTAGAGTTCGAACTGAATTTAAAGGACATTATGTAGATGATAATACAATACGTACTAAGTGGAAAGCTGGATATAAAAATGTGAATCTTCATTTTAGTTTTTTCGACAATGTTCTTTTTGTTGATAATTCTATATCGAATGAAGTATATACGAATATCTTGCAGATTGAAAATAAAGAAATTACTTTGATGACTGAGAATATACCAAAATATTTTAAAAATAGATTGCCTAAAATATATAATTTAATAGCTGGGATATAGAGATTATTGCTTTTTATTTTCAATTTTTTAAAATTTTGGCTAAAGCCAACAATGAAATTAAATGTATGAGTTCTCCTGCTGAAGCAGGAGACAATTGAGTAGGAATGTAGCTTCAATCCATTCCTTGAATTTATCCCTTTAAGCAGGTATTATATGAAAAAAACTATTACTTTATTTTATTATTTTCATAAAAACCAATAATTGGAGTATAAATGGTATCTCTTAT
>JAAYPM010000003.1 GCA_012519815.1 Bacteroidales bacterium | reverse complement strand
CACTACCCTACCATTTATATTATACATATGAAATTATAGAAGAATTTTCTATAATGACTTACTTGTTTTGCTTTCAAACAAAAAAGAATATAAAAATGTATAGCAAAGGAAAAATCCATATATTTGAATAAATTCTTTAAACCACTTACAATAAAAAAGGCATGTAAACTTTTTCGACTTTTAATCTTAAAAATTACCGCTATGAAAAAAACAGCATTAATAGTATTACTTGTTAGTATTTCAATAAGCGTATTTACGCAGCCAATGGATGGCAATTATACTATTGGCAAAAATGACAATGATTTTATGAGCATCAACGAAGCCATAAATGCCCTTGAAACAAATGGCATATCGGCACCAATTTATTTTTTTATTGAAAATGGCACTTACGAAGAGCAAATAATTATTCCTGAAATTGCGGGTACTTCAACCGACAACACTATTTGTTTTCAATCGGAAAGCGGAAACAAAACAGATGTTATAATAGAATATGCATCAACCCAAAGCGATGCAACTTATACTCTAAAATTAGATTCGACTAAAAACATACAATTTAAAAACTTAACTCTTAAAACCAAATGCGTTCTATATGACAACACTTTGGTAGAATTAAACAACAGTGAAAATATCAGTTTTAATAAATGCCAATTAATAGGTAGTATAAAAGAATCAAATAATTTTATTTATACCAAATATTTAATTATTTCAAAGGAAGAGGTAGTAAATGCGCACAACCTAAGCTTAGAAAACAATGATTTTATAAATAGTAATTATGGAATAAAATTAGAAGGAAAAAGTCATGGAAATCAAACAAAAAATTTAGCCATAAATAAAAATATATTTAAAAATATTATTTGGTATCCTATCGACGTAACAAATTACAGACAATCAATAATATCCAATAACAATTTCTTTGAAGAAGTCAATTCTCCCCAGAATTATTATCCTATAAAACTATATTACTCATCTTCTGTTGAAATATCTTATAATGAGATAAGCGCTGAATGTTCGCGTGGTATTACAGCATATTACAACAACAACATAAATATTTTAAACAACAAAATTTATAATGCCAATACAAATTGTATTGAATATGTTTCTGGTAAAGATTTAGACTCCTCTACATATAGCCTTATAGCCAATAATTTTCTCAAATCTAATACCAACGGCATACGTATTTATTATTCCCATAATCTAAAAACATACCACAATAGTATATTAGGTGGCGTATCTCTTGAAGGTGTAAAACACAATTATTTATTGAATAATTGCATCTATAATCCTAATAATCCGTGCGTTGAAGTTAGTGATAAAAACTATACAATTCTCACATCAAATAATAATAATGTATATTCAGATGGCAATATTTTGGCTAAGTGGGGAGGTAACAATTGTAAAAATCTCACAGAATGGCAAACTTTATCCTCACAAGACGCTAATTCTGTATCAAAAAATCCAGACTATTTTTCAGATTCTGACCTTCACACTCTTAGTATGTATTTAGACAACAAAGGCACAGCTGTGCCCGAAGTTTCTAAGGATATTGATGGAAATGACAGGAGTCTAACTACCCCCGATATTGGAGCTACAGAATTTACTGCATTATATGATAATGCAGCACTGTTAGAAGTTTCAATGCCTAATTCTTGTGGTTTAACCAGTTCTGAGCAAGTAACAGTAACTATTGTAAACAGGGGAAAAAGTCCAATAATTCAACCAATTGACATATACTATTCAACAGACAAGGGTGAAACTTATAATTACGTAAGCAGAAGTAGCACAATACCTTCGGGTGATACTGTTAGTAATTATATTTACGTGGATATGTCAACTCCTGGAAAATACGATTGCATTGTGTATTTATCATATATATTCGATGAAAATAAAAATGACGATACTTTATCAGGCACAGGTTTTAGTTATGGATATATTTCAAATTTTCCTTTTACAGAAAATTTTGATGATTCCACCTCATGCTATTTTCAACTGATACATAATATTAGTTCAAGTGTTGAGATTGATGAAAGTAGTGGAAAAGACAGTGAGTATGGACTTAAATTTAGTAGATCTAATATTATTAGTTCGCCTTGGCAAGGAGGCGATAATCCAGACTCAACACAAATTTGGGTTGATAACGAAAAATTTCATGCTTTTGCTAAATCGTGTATGATAGACACAAGGAGCTTAACTAACCCTGCTCTACAATTTGATATGAAAATTATAGTTGATACGTATTCAAGTCGGGCATGGTTCAGACTTCTAATTGACGACATAATAGTTCCAGTAGATATTGACGGGAAAAATGTATATACTTCAAAGAAAACTACTCCTTACGAAACAAAAACATTTTTATTGAAAAACCTTCCTCCTATTATGGGTAATTTAAGTTTTCAATCTTGTATTTTCGGTATTCCTGAAATTTATATCGACAATATTAAAATAGGCGAAATGCCTGTAATAAATTTAGAAGACACAATAAAAATATGTGAAGGAGATACAGCAATATTAGATGCGGGAGCCGGCAACGGCTATACATACGCTTGGTTTAAAGCAGATTTACCCGACACTCTAAGCAAAAATCAAACACTAAACGTACAAGAAGAAGGAAAATATTTTGTTCATGTTTTTTCAGATATAGGAATTAAAGCTACAGACTCTGTTACAATAATTGTAAATCCTAAATATTTAATAATTGACAAACATAACATTTGCAAGGGCGACAGTGTATTATGGAGAGAAAAATATTATAAAACAAGTGGTGTGTATTATGACAGTTTACAAACTAAAGCAGTTTGCGACAGCATATATAAATTAGAATTAACAATAAACCAAACATACCATTTTATAGAAAACCAAACTATTTGCGATAATATAAACTTTATCTGGCATGCAAAACATTACGATAAACCGGGTGTTTATTTTGATAGCCTTTTAACTATAACTGGTTGCGACAGCGTGTATGAATTACATTTGCAAATAAACGATACGTATTTATTCACAGAACAAGAAAGCATTTGCGACAACGATAGTATTTTATGGCGTGGACAATTCTATAAAAACCAAGGGACTTTCTATGACAGTTTAATCACAATGAGCGGTTGCGATAGTATTTACAAACTTGAATTGACTCTGTTGCCCACATACCTTTTTGAGGATACAGTGAATATTTGCCAAGGAGAAAGCTTTGTTTGGAGAGAAAATAGCTATTCCAACGAGGGTGTTTACTTTGACAGTCTTTTAACTAAAGCTGGCTGCGACAGTATTTACAAGCTGTCTTTACAGCATAATCCCACTTACTTCTTTAGTGAATCGAAAACTATTTGCGATAATGAAAACTATTTGTGGCATAACAAATATTATAATTCTACAGGGAAATACTACGACAGCTTAAAAACTAAGGCAGGCTGCGATAGCATATACGAACTTGACTTACAAGTAAACAACACCTATATTTTTTCTGAGGAAATAGAAATATGTGAAAATGACAGTGTTTTATGGAGAAATCATTATTATAAAAATGGCGGAACATATTATGATAACTATTTATCAACTAAAGGTTGTGACAGTATATACGAACTTGTTTTAAATGTTAATTTGCAATACCATTTTATTGATGAGTTACATTATTACATACACGACAGTGTTTTGTGGCGAGGAAAATATTACAAATCAGAAAACACATATTTTGACAGCCTAAAAACTATAAATAGTTGTGATAGCATTTATGAGCTTCGTCTGTCAGAAGCTACTCAATATATAATTTCAGAAACACACTATGTTTGTGAAGGTGCAGCGTACTATTGGCGCAATAACTATTATAATATTGAAGGAACTTATTATGATAGTTTAAAAACAAAATTAGGTGCAGATAGCATTTTTGAGTTAAAACTCTGTAATCATCCAACATATCATTTTACTGAAGATATCACAGTCTGCGAAGGGACACCATTCTTTTGGCAAGGAAATAATTACTCAGAAAGTGGAAATTACACAAAATCATTTATAAGTTCACAAGGTTGCGATAGTATTTACGAATTAAATCTTACAATACAGCCTACTAAATATAGTGATAAGTACTTATATTTTTGCGAGGGCGATAGTGTTTTATGGAAAGATAAGTACTATAAATTCGAAGGTCTATATTACGATACCTTATTGTCAGCAAGTGGTTGCGACAGCATAATATTACTTATGGTATATCGCCTATCACCTCCTGTTCCAAAAAGCATTTACGGTTTATACGCAATAAATGTTAATGACAATGCAGAATTTATAATAACTGATTATCAGCCGTATGAAACATATCATTGGTTTGCAAAATCTCCCTCTGAGTTTAATGCTAATTACGAAAAACTTGAGGCTTCGTGGACAAAGCAAGGTGAATATTACGTTGCGGTAGTGGCAGAAGACGAAAATGGATGCTTGAGCGATAGCTCATATTTTTATTTTGTAGTGGAAGCTCAAAACTCAATAATTTTCAATAATTCAAAATCTATAAAAATTTATCCAAATCCTGTATCTAAGGAATTAACTATCGAATACACCCCTAATTTAATTGTAGAAATAATTGATGTGTTTGGAAATTTACTAATAAAATCGAGTGAAAAAATAATTGATGTAACAGAACTTCCATGCGGAATATATTTACTATACATAAAAGATGAGGATAATCAACCTATAAGAATTGAAAAACTCATTAAAAAATAGTTTTAGAAATTGTTTCGTTACTTTCTTGTAATTTTATTAGATATGCAACATTCAAAATTTGCAACAATCTGTGTTTTAAGTGTTTCTATCGAAATGTTTTTTATATATGCTGCCTGTTGATACATGGCATGTATTGAAATATGTGCAGTGTCGGTTTCTAAAAAAATACGCGAAAAGGGTATTTCACGAAATATATGTTGCACTTTTTGAGAGGAAAACAATGACGTTCCAAAAGAAAAAAAGGACTGAAACACTGATAACTGTTGCAGCTGAAAACTGTTTCCTCTAAAATCATGAAAAATAATAGGTACGGTAATATGATGTTTTTTAAATAGATGCAACATATCAGAATATGCACGTACACAATGAATAATAAGTGGATAGTTATTGCTTTGAGCAAAATGCATACTTGCCTCAAAAACTGGCATTTGTAAATGTATAGGAAGCGAAAATGCTCTATCTAAACCACATTCGCCAATAAAACGTGCTTTTGTGTTTTGCACCGCATTCTGTAAAAATTCAACACATGTTTCGGGTGTAAGATGCTCTGAATCCCACGGATGCACACCAACACTGTGTAAAACAGATGGTTGTATAGTGTTTGGAAATGAGTGCTGCACTATTTCAATTACATTGGCTGCATATTCTGGATTATGTGTATGAATATTAATAAACATATATTACAGTTGTAGCGATTATTGAACATCTTTTATTGATAATTGTATGCGTTTTTTTTCAATATCAACATCTATAATTTTCACACGAACATCTTGATTTATACGCAACACTTCGGCTGGACTTGATATAAATTCATGAGTAATTTGAGAAATATGCACCAAACCATTTTGTGTAATACCAATATCTACAAATGCTCCAAAATTGGTAATATTGGTAATAATACCTGGAACAACCATTCCAATTTTTAAGTCGGCAATTGTTTTTAAAGATGTATCAAAACTAAAATATGATACTTTTTCACGAGGATCTCTGCCAGGTTTTTCTAATTCTGCAAGAATATCTTTAAGTGTAGGCAAACCAACATCATCTGAAACATATTTTTCGATCACAATTTTTTTTCGCAATTCGGGAGAGGCAAGCAAACATGCAACATCTGTTTTTAAATCCTGTGCCATTGTGTTCACCAATGCGTATCGTTCGGGGTGCACCGCTGTAGTATCAAGCACATGTTCGGCATCGCGTATTCGCAAAAATCCTGCACATTGCTCAAATGTTTTAACACCCAATTTTGGCACCTGCAATAAATCATTTCGAGAGGTAAATGCCCCATGTTTTGTTCTATACAACACTATTTGTTCTGCAAGTGCGGGACCCACTCCCGAAACATAGGCTAACAAATGTTTACTGGCTGTATTTAACTCAACCCCAACTTTATTTACACAACTTGTTACAACATTGTCGAGACTTTTTTGCAAATCTGCTTGATTTACATCATGTTGATACTGTCCAACACCTATAGATTTTGGGTCAATTTTCACTAATTCAGCAAGCGGATCCATCAACCTCCGTGCTATAGACACGGCACCACGAACCGTAACATCATACTGTGGAAATTCTTCGCGTGCAATTTTTGAAGCCGAATACACTGACGCACCTGCTTCGTTTACCATAAAAACTTGTATTTTATGCGGAAACGTACTATTTTGAATAAACATTTCGGTTTCGCGACTTGCAGTTCCGTTGCCTACAGCAATTGCCTGAATTTTATATGTTTCTACAAGTTGTGCAAGCTTTTTTGATGCTTTATGTTTTTCATTTTGAGGAGGATGTGGATATATTGTTTCATTATGCAATAAGTTACCACATTCATCAACACACACAAGTTTACAACCCGATTTGAATCCTGGGTCTATACCCAAAATACGTTTTTGCCCTAAAGGTGGCAATAATAATAATTGCTCCAAATTTTGAGCAAACACCTGAATAGCACTCGCATCGGCACGTTTTTTTGCATCTGCATAAAATTCCGTTTCTATAGAAGGAGCTATTAATCGCGTATATGCATCGGTAAGTGCCAACAAACACTGTTGAGCGGCATCATTATAGCCACGCAATACGCGTTTTTTTAATGCAGAAATAACCATATCTGTTTCAACAGAAATCGAAACGCGAATAATGCCTTCTTTGTGAGCACGCATAATAGCAAGAATTCTATGCGAAGGAGATTTTCGCAATCGTTCTGAAAAATCAAAAAACAAGGTATATTTTTCTGCCTCAGCCTCTTTGCTTTTTACCAACTTTGTGGTAATTACTGCATGTTTCTGAAAAATTCCTCGCACACAGGCACGTACCGACGAATCTTCGTTAATCCATTCTGCAATAATATCACGGGCATATTTTAGGGCATCTTCAACAGAAGTTGTATTTTGAGGCAACAAAGATTGAATTTCTTGATGAAAATTTCTTGTTTTTTGTGCATATATATAGCGAGCAAGAGGTTCAAATCCTTTTTCTTTTGCTATTGAAGCACGCGTTTTTCGTTTTGGTTTATACGGCAAATACAAATCTTCGAGTTCATGAGCATCTACACATTCTCGTATTTTTTTTTCGAGTTCTGGCGTTAAAGCATCTTGCTCTGTGATTGATTTTAGAATGGTTTGCTTTCGCTCATCAAGTGCCGAAAACATATCATACATATTTTTAATTTTTGCTACTTGCACTTCGTCAAGTCCTCCTGTAATTTCTTTTCGGTAGCGAGAAATAAAAGGAATTGTAGCCCCTTCTGATAACAGTTGAATTGTTTTTGAAATTTGATGATGCAAAACACCCTCTTGATGAGCTATATGCGTTATGTATATTTGATTCATTCTAAAAAAACTACAGGGTGAATAATGTACAAAGATAGTGTTTTTTAATGCTTAGTGTAGAGTGCTTAATGCTTAATGACATTTTTTTTATTAAGCACTAAGCATTCAGCATTATTTTCATTTTTTAGTTACATGTGCGGTCTATCCGCATAGTTTTTGTTTTAAAATATACTATTTATACTTCAATTTGTATTTTTATTTTCCCTCCTAAACCTTTTTCCACTATATCATACAAGGTTTTTAATGTCATATTACTTGCGTCATTTTCAATACGAGAAATAAATGTTCTTTTTTTAGATATACGTTCCCCTAATTGATTTTGTGTTATATTTTTTTTCTTTCTTGCTTCGCGTAATTGCATACCAATTTTAAATGATTTAAAATCTCTTTCAAGTTCATCTCGTCTTGCTGTGCCTTTTTGTCCGTAAACTTCATTTTTTATTTCAGACCAAGTGTGTGTGTGTTTCATATTTCTTCTTTTTTGTCAATAAAATATTGTTCCATTAATAAAACTGCTTTTTTAATTTCTTTTTTTGGAGTTTTTTGTGTTTTCTTTTGAAATCCATGTAATAGTATTACTAATTTTCCTTCGTCAAAAAAACAAAAAACTCTCCAAATATTTGAACCTAACGAAATTCTTGTTTCATATAATCCTTTTACTCCTTCAATATGTTTTATGTATTTTTCGGGTATTTGCTGTTGATACTCTATTATCTCAATTATTTTAAATATTTTATTTTGAACTTTTTCTGGTTGAGACAATAAGAATTTTTTAAAATAATCTTTATAAGCTACTACCGTTCTTATTTTTTCATGTATTAAAGTATTTTTCACAAAGGTAACTTATACGTTACAAAAACACAAGCTTTTTATGGTTTTTTAGTTGCATGTGCGGTCGCCCCGCATGGGAATTATTTCAAAAAAATATTTTGTTACTGTAAAGTGATGAATGGCATTGCAGGGGCATTTCGACTCCGCTCAATGTCCACACCCCGCATGATTGTTGTTTCAAAATATAGTTTTTTAATCATTCCTAACGGATTGCGTTTTAATGATGAATGATGTTTTTTCTGTCATTCCCTGATATAGGTTGACCGTTTTTAAAACAGAAACATTATGTTAAAAAATGGTAAACGTATTAAAATTAAACGTTATTTTTCCGAAGATTTTAAGCTTAAAAT
>JAAYPM010000088.1 GCA_012519815.1 Bacteroidales bacterium | reverse complement strand
TGGCATTGAGCCATCATGACTTTAACCCAAGGAAAAGCCTTCAGGGTCATATTTGTCCGATAGTAATATAACTAAGAAAATGAATTATTTATTAACCAAAACGGTCAACGCCTAGTAGGGAAGGTCAGCCATTAACCATTAACCATTCATCATTCATCATTCATCATTCATCATTCATCACTCAACATTAACAAAACCATATTTTGAAACAACAATCATGCGGGCTATGGACATTGAGCGAAGTCGAAATGCCCTACAATTTCATTCATTGCGACCCTATGTGGTCGCCCTGTTTAGATAGCCTTTTTTATATAAAATCAAAATGCTCTTGGTCAGTTATTTTATCGCAATATTTACATTGTAAGCTAATAGGTTTGTCAGCTATTACTTTATATTTTTGTAGTATATTTTCATGATTTGTAATGCACTGAGGATTAAAACATTTTGTTATACCATGAATATGATTAGGAACCGAAATGTTTTGTTTTTCAATTACTTCATAATTACGAATAATACTTAATTTTGCATTTGGAGCAACAAGTGCAATTTTGTTTATTTCTTCTTGTTCAAAAAATTTATCTGCAATTTTAATAATTGCTTTGCTTCCTAATTTGTTGCTTTCTAAATTTGTACCGAATGTAATTTGTGAGTCAATTAAACCGAGTTTAAGAATAGAAATGATTTTATATAAATTTTTACTCGGAATATGGTCTATTACCGTTCCGTTTTTTATTGCACTTACTTTAAGATGTCGTCCCTGAATATTAATCATTATTACTTATTTTAATCCTAAAATTGAACAAATAATTGCCTGACGGACATAAACGCCGTTTTGTGCTTGTTGAAAATAATATGCTTTTGGATTTGTATCAACGCATGTGCTAATTTCACTCACTCGTGGTAGTGGGTGCAAAATTCGCATTGTGGGTTTTGTATTGTCAAGCATAGAATTTTTAAGAATATACATGTTTTTGGTTTTTTCGTATTCCATAGGGTCAGAAAAACGTTCTTTTTGCACGCGAGTCATATACAAAATATCAGCAACTTCTAATGCTGTTTGCATTTCTGTAGCTTCATAAAATGGTATAGAATTGCTTGTAAGAATTTGCTTGTATTCTTTTGGCAGACGTAATTCTGGGGGAGATACAAAGTAGAATGTAGGGGAAAAATGCATCATTGCCATAATTAATGAGTGCACAGTTCTGCCATATTTTAAATCGCCCACTAATGCAATAGTAAGATTCTCAAGTGTTCCTTGTGTTTTAAGAATCGAATACATATCAAGTAATGTTTGCGAAGGATGTTGATTTGCACCATCACCTGCATTAATAATTGGCACAGGTGATATTTCGCTTGCAAATTTTGCCGAACCTTCTAATGGATGTCGCATTACAATTAAATCACAATAATTTGCAACCGTGAGAATGGTGTCTTTTAATGTTTCTCCTTTTGTAGAACTTGAAGTGTTTGAATCAGAAAAACCAACCACTCGTCCACTTAATCTATTTACAGCACTTTCAAAACTTAGTCGTGTTCGTGTTGAAGGTTCAAAAAAAAGACATGCCACAACATGTCCGTGTAAAATATTTTGATAACTGTTTTGTTCAAATTCTGCCGCAAGGCTAAGAATTTTTTTGTACTCATCAATCTGGTAGTCTGTAATAGAGACTAAACTTTTTCCTTTCATGAATGCAAATATAAAAAAAGCTGATTATTCTTATCAGCTTTTGTGTGTAATTTTTATTTTACTTGTAAATCATCAAAATCAACATCAGAAAAAGATTCTTTTGAATCTGGTTTTGTTTCAGAGGTTGAGTCTGATTGGGTATTGCTTTCTGCAGGAGCGTTTTTTTCTATAAACGCTAAGGTTTCTTTAAACCCGTCAAAAAACTTCTGAAAATCCTCACGATACAAAAAGATTTTATGCTTTTCGTAATTGAATTTTCCTTCACTTTCAAAAATTCGCTTGCTTTCGGTAATAGTTAAAAAGTAATCATTGTTTTTTGAATGTTTTACATCAAAAAAATACGTCCGTTTTCCTGCTCTAACTGCTACTGAGAATGCGTCTTCTCGGTGTACAAATTGTTCTTGCTCGCTCATAATAATTCTATTTTGTATTTCTTCCTATATTCAAATATACATAAAAATACTTATATTAAAACAAAATATAAAAAATATTTCATTGATTTAATAGCAATGTTTTTTTATGAGAACGTTTGCAAACGTTTTTCGAGCATCTTAATTTTTTCTAATGCGTCTGCTTTCTTTTTTTGTTCGGCTTCAACAACATGAGTAGGAGCTCCAGAAACAAACTTTTCGTTTGATAGTTTTTTATTTACAATAGCTAAAAATCCTTTTGTATAATTTAATTCTTCGTTGATTTTTTGCTTTTCCTCCTCGGTATTTACCGCCATGGCAATAGGAATAAAAAATTCAGCAACGCCAATTCTAAATGAAACTGCATTTTCTATTTCTTCTGTACATTCAAAAACAGATGATACATTTCCTAATTTTTGAATAATTGGTAAAAACGAACTTGTATGTATTGTACTTGATTTTGCATGTAATTCTACCGCTTCTTTAAATGCAATTTGTTTGTTTTTTCGCACATGACGAATGCCGGTAACAATTTCTTTTGCTTCTTCATAGAGTTCGAGTGTTGCATTATCACACATCGATTGCGCAGTAAGTTGGATGTTCATAATGCTTTCGCCATCATTTCTTTGGGCAAGATTTTGCCAAATTTCTTCGGTAATAAACGGCATAAATGGATGTAATAATTGCATCATACATTCAAAATAATGCACTGTTTTTTCGTATGTTTTTGCATCAACAGGGCAGGTGTATTCGGGTTTTACAATTTCTAAATACCATGCAGAAAATTCATCCCAAAATAATTTGTAGCTTGTCATTAAAGCTTCCGAAATTCTATAGTTTGCAAATTGTTCTTCAAGGAGTGTGTGTGCTTCACATAATTTTTCCTCAAATGCTTTAATACCTATTTTTGCGTATTCTGGTTGTGGTATGGTAGTATCAACCTTCCATCCGCGAATTAATCGGTACGCATTCCATATTTTGCTTGTAAAATTTCGTCCTTGTTCTGTTAACGATTCGTCAAATAACAAATCGCCACCAGCAGGAGAACATAGCAACATACCCACACGAACGCCATCGGCACCATATTTTTCTATTAATTCAAGTGGTTCTGGTGAGTTTCCGAGTGATTTTGACATTTTACGTCGTGCTTTATCACGCACCATTCCTGTAAAATATACATGTTTAAAAGGATATTGTTTTCGTTCTTCGTATCCGCTCATAATCATTCGAGCAACCCAAAAGAAAATAATATCGTGTCCCGTAACCAACACATTTGTTGGGTAATAGTAATTTATTTCAGCATTATTTGGATTTGTAATTCCGCCAAAAACTGAAATAGGCCACAACCACGATGATGCCCAAGTGTCGAGCACATCTTCGTCTTGTTTAATATCAGCAAGAGATAATTGTTTGTTTCCTGTTTTTTCTTGTGCCAAAACTAAAGCTTCTTCACTTGTTTCTGCACACACAAATTCACCATTTGGTAAATAATACACCGGAATTTGATGTCCCCACCATAATTGACGAGAAATGCACCAATCTCTCACATTTTCCATCCAATGGCGATATACATTTTTGAATTTTTTTGGAAAAAACTCAACTTCATCATTCATCACATTATTGAGAGCAGGAGTGGCAATTTCCTTCATTTTTAAAAACCATTGTGTCGAAAGTTTTGGTTCAATCACCACATTTGTACGTTCCGAATATCCTATTTTGTTGGTATATTCTTCAACCTTTGCAAGATTTCCAGCTGCTTTAATATCATTTGTTATTTCAGTTCGCACCGCAAATCTATCTTTTCCCACATATAACTGTGCAGCTTCAGAAAGAGTACCATTATCATTAAAAATATCTATTACTTCAAGATTATGTTTTAATCCAATTGTATAGTCATTTTCGTCATGTGCAGGAGTTATTTTAAGGCAACCGGTGCCAAATTCCATATCAACATATTCGTCTTGAATAATTGGAATTTCTCTATTAATAAGCGGCACAATCACTTTTTTACCTACAAGGTGTTTGTATCGTGAATCATTTGGATTTACACACACCGCCGTATCGCCTAATATTGTTTCGGGGCGAGTTGTAGCAATGGTAAGCCATTCATCAGTAGAGCCAACAACTTTATAGGTAATATAATAGAGTTTTGATTGTTCTTCCTTATAATATACTTCTTCGTCAGAAACCGCAGTTTTTGCCTGAGGATCCCAATTTACCATGCGTACTCCACGATATATTAATCCTTTGTTGTAGAGCGAAACAAACACTTTTATCACACTTTTGCTTCGTTCCTCGTCCATGGTAAAACATGTTCTATCCCAATCGCACGATGCTCCAAGTTTTTGCAGTTGATTAAGAATTAATCCTCCATGTTTTTCTGTCCAATCCCATGCGTGTTTTAAAAATTCTTCGCGGCTGAGTGAAGATTTTTCAATACCTTCGGATGTAAGTTTTTGCACCACTTTTGCTTCGGTTGCAATAGACGCATGGTCGGTACCTGGCACCCAACATGCGTTAAATCCTTTCATACGTGCTCTTCGTATTAATACATCTTGAATTGTATTATTGAGCATGTGTCCCATGTGCAAAACTCCAGTAACATTTGGTGGAGGAATTACAATAGTGTATGGTTCACGAGAATCAGGGGTTGATGCAAATAGTTTGTGAGAAAGCCAATATGAGTACCATTTAGACTCAACTTCAGAGGCACAATATTGTAAAGGTATTTCCATAAATAAAGCCAGTATATATATAAATTATTGGCGAAAATACTAAAAGAATATCTTATTTTGATATGGATTTATTTGTTTTTTTTAATTTTATTGATGCTTCGTGTGTGTCCAAAAAGTTCAATAGATTTTTTATTGTACGCTTCGGCAGCTTCTTCGGCAGTTTTAAACACACCTAAACGAATAGGTTTTCGTTCATGATAAATAACCGCTCTATATTTATCTCTGTCTTGAACAATGCCTCGATATCCAAATTTATTTTTTGTTTTATTAGTGTTTCTAATAACATTAGCAAGGGTAGTCCATTCAAGATTTTCCATGCGGCAATCAAGAGGATTTCCGTTGTTAAAACGCACATACAATTTTGAAGATTGCTGGGGGCATTCTATAAATGTTTCTGCTATAAGTTTGTGCAAATAAATAGTTTGACATTTAGTAGAACCATCTGCTTGTTTCCAGTGTTTTTGAAAAAAAGCGTATCCACTTGCATGTCGTCTTAAATTTTTAACAAATTTTATACGAATAAGCTCAGGATCATTTATTATAAAATCATATGATTCTTCGTCAACAATAGCAAAATCGTCGCAGTTTTTTAGGGGAAAAGAAAATGTCTTCATAAAAAAAACATAAAAAATTAAACAATGTGTATGTTTTTGGCTTTCAAAAACAAAAAACTCTCAATTGTGGCAAATGTAAAAAAAAAATTGAATAGAAACTATTTTTATCAAAAAATGCTGTATGTTTGTTGCGGATTTGGTTCTATAAAAGATAGTAATTTTTTATAGTGAAGAGGGAATTCGGTTTAAAGCCGAAACTGTTTCCGCAGCTGTAAGTCCTGAAGATTCTCTGCAATTCTTCATAACCACTGTTCATTATAAATGAATGGGAAGGTAGCACGAGAAAGGATAAGTCAGAAGACCTGCCAATCTATAATTATAAAATGATCGGAATAATCGTTTTATGAAATCAATGTATATGAAATATTTTATTAGGTTATTTTTTTTATTGCAATTTATTGGTATGCATTCTTCAGGGCAGGAGGTTGCAGATACAATTGTATTAGGCGAAGTTACAATTTTCCAAGCTCATATTGAATACTTTTCTGATGGAGCTAAGCAAGAAATGCTTGATTCGTCTTTTTTACATCTTTTACCCTTATCTACTTTGAGCGATGTACTTCAGCACGCAACGCCTGCCCTTTTAAAATCATATGGAAGTGCAGGTGCGGCTGCTACAATTTCTTTACGTGGAGCAGGAGCCAGTCGTTCGCAAGTGCTGTGGGAGGGAGTTCCTATTAATTCTTCAACAATGGGGCAATCTGATGTTTCTTTAATTCCTTCAACATCGTTTAATACTATTGCCATAGATCATAGTGGGGCGGGCACGCAATACGGAAGTGGTTCGTTTGGCGGAGCTATAAATCTTTCACATTCACCACGCTGGAAAAAACAAAATTCGTATGTACTGCATCTTTCAAACGCAAGTTTTCAAACGTATAATACGTATTTTCAACATACGCTTGGAAATAATACATACGAATTGAAGGGAACCTATTTTTTTGATAAATCGCAGGGAAATTTTACCTATTTTGATTATATTCTTCAAGATACGCTTACACGAATTAATGCCGACCATAATACGTATGGTTTTTTGCAGAATTTTAATTATAAACCTTCAAATAGTATTGTATGTAAAGCAGGCGTGTGGTATCATGTAAAAAATGCTCATTTGCCAGCAATTATGGGGAGTTATCCGTATAATCATGAAACACAACTTGATTCAACATTTAAAGTGTTTGTGCAGGCTCAAAAAACCTTTTCAAGCAGCATGCTTACGTTTACAAATGCGTGGTTTGATTCCTATCAAATATATACCAAAAAACTGCGTCCTACCGATTCTGTATATTTTTCGTATAACGAAATTCGCACAAAACAACTGTATTCCAGTTTAAAATATCGTGTGTATCAATTAGGACCGTTTACAAATCACACCGAATTTCAGTATATGCACTCTGCGGCAGATGTGCCTGATTATGAGTTAGAACATGCCGAAAACATATATTCGTTTATTAACGCACTGCGTTTTACTCGTTCCAAAATTCGCATCTCAGCAAGTGTACGGAAAGATATTCTTGTTGATACTAAAATTCCATTCTTATATACATTAGGTGTAAGTTATCATCCTTCTACACTTCTGCTTGTTTTTCGTGCCACAAGTAGTAAAAAATATAGACGACCTACGTTTAACGATTTATATTGGCGAGAATGGGGAAATCCTGATTTGTTGCCAGAATACGGCACTTCTCATGAAGTTGGCGTGCAATCGAATATGCGGTTTGGCAAAACACATTCTGTTTTGTTAGATGCATGTACGTTTTACTCATCAATTAATGATATGATAATGTGGGTTCCTGTTGGTGCTTTATGGAGGCCTATGAACGTGTCGCAGAGTGTTTTGCAGGGATTTGAGTTCCGTGTGCATCATTCATATCAAACAGCACATAACATTACATTTCAACAAAAAATAGATGTGGATTTGCATTACTCTCATATTGTGCAATTTGATACTGATG
>JAAYPM010000087.1 GCA_012519815.1 Bacteroidales bacterium | reverse complement strand
TTCATAATTAAAAATATTAGCATTTGTAGAAAGTGTCATTATCATATTATCAGATAAAACTAAATTATTAATTAAATAATCTAATTTTTCGGGTAATCCAATTCTAACAAGTCCTTCAGCCAATTTTGGTTCGTTTATTACAAGCGTATTATCAAGCCCAGAGTCTGCCGAAGATTTTTTTTCGGCACACGACATACTCATCATCAAAGAGCATATAATGCCTGCAAGTAGTGTAAATCTATACATGATTTATAAGTTTTTTGTATCTAAATTTTGAATAATTTTTAATTGATTATTTATTCTTTCTATTTCATTTTTACTTTTTTGAATTTTTGCATTCATCGAAGCTAATACTTTTTCGGCATTTTTACTATGCGCAAAAAAACCAATATT
Organism: Bacteroidales bacterium; assembly: GCA_012519815.1. Taxonomy (GTDB): domain Bacteria; phylum Bacteroidota; class Bacteroidia; order Bacteroidales; family UBA1715; genus JAQICB01. The sequence continues at coordinate 20,256 of JAAYPM010000087.1, read as the reverse complement.
ATTTTCAAGCGTTATTAATTCCCCTTCAATTGTTTTTCGTTTTGCCAAAAGTTTTTTTTCTTCTGCTTCTATCTTATTAGAACCTTGTGTTTTAAGATTTTTAATTTTGCTTTTATATAACAGTTTTTGTTTTTTTTCTTCGGGAATTTGCAATAAAACATATTTTTCTTGTATCAATTTTTGGTATTGCGTATTTAATTTTTCGCTATATTTTTGCGGCACACTCCCTATTTCGAACCATTTTTGTTGTAATGCTTGAATTTTTTCCAAGAGTTCTTCTTGTGAATTTTCTTGTTGAATGTTTTCTAAGCTAACAAGTATATCTTTTTTCTTTTCAACATTTTCGACACTAATTCCCTTTTGAGCATCAAAATATGCACTTTTTGCAGTAAAAAAGGTATCACACGCTTTACGAAATTTATTCCATAATTTATTAGAATCCCTCAACGGAACAGCTCCTATTTCTTTCCATTGTTTTTGTAAGGCTATAAAATCAACAGTCGCTTCTTTCCAGTCAGTACGTGTTGACATTAATTCAGCCTGTTCGCACAATTCAGTTTTTAATTGTTTATTATGTTTTTCTTGTTCATAAATAAGTTGAAAAAAATCACGTTTTTTAGTAAAAAACACATCGCATAGAGAAGAAAATCGTTCAAATATAAGCGTATTTTGTTTTTGTGGAGCGTAACCAATTTCCTTCCATTTTTTTTGAATATCAATAACTTCCTTACTGGCTTTTTTCCATGTTTTAATCGTTGTAATTTCACGCTGTACAATGCTTTCTAACTGTTCGCACAACTCTGTTTTTAAGGTAAGATTGATTTTTTCTTGTTCTTTTAGCGACTGAAAATAATCTTGATGTTTTTTATTAATTATTGATGTGGCTGATTTAAAACGATGCCATATATCATCTTTCAGTTCATGCTGAACCGGACCTATTTCTCGCCATTGTTCGTGTAATTTTTGAAGTTTAGCAAAGGCATTCACAACATGAGATTCTAATATAAGTGCCTCCGCTTTTTCACACAATTCTGTTTTTGCTTCAAAATTTTTACGTAAATCTAAATCACGTAATTCTTTATTTATTTTAATATAATCATAAAAACGTGCAAGTTGTAAATGATATGACTCCCACATTGCCTTACGTTCAGATGCTTGTACAGGTCCAGCAAGTTTCCATCGTTCTTGAATAGAACGAAACGTTTTAAACGTATGCTGTAATGATTCTTCTGTATTAATAAGCATTTCAAGTTCAGAAACAAGCTCTTTTCGAACATCTAAATTCCGTACATGTTCTGCTTCTGTTTGTTTTCGCAGTTGATCACGTTTTTCTTTATAACGAGCATATAATTCTTTAAATGTAGATTCAAGTGGTTCTGTGTAAGTAAAATCATGTTCATCTCCACCACTTTGTATAAAAACTTGTTTTTTGTGCTCGTATTCGTGTTTTAATTTTTTATAAAATTCAATTTTTATATCCTCAATTATTGATTTAATTTCTTGTATTGATGATGTTTTTAAACTTTTCTCAAATAGTACAATTAGCTCATCTAAAGACAATCCAGCTATATTTACTGAGTTATCTAAAGAAGATTTCAGAGATTCATCATTTGATAATATTACATCATCTCTCGAAACAGATTCGATTAGTTCATCTTTTTTTGCTGAGTCAAGCATATCAATTATTGCATTACAAAATAAAAGTATAAGTTACAAATATAAAAAATAAAAACATATAGCTGTATTACTAAATGTAGATACTGCAAAAATATATAAATTTAAATGCGTAATAACTATATAAGGACATTTTTTATTCAAAAAAAAATATGTATTACAAGCTTTTTTATATGTTTGCACTTCAAGTATTTTTCTTTTATAGATTTTTTTTTACATTTTTGAAATGTTTTTTAAAATTGAAAGTCAAAAGAATTATATTTTAAAACAATTATAAAGTATAAAAATAATAAAATATGGAATTTTTTAAACCTTTATCTACTAACACAAACGAATCTCAACCCAAAAACAATTCTGAAATAGAACAAACAAAATGCTTGATCATCGGAAGCGGTCCTGCAGGATATACCGCAGCAATTTATGCAGCACGAGCAAATTTAAAACCTATATTATATGAAGGACTTCAACCCGGTGGACAGTTAACAACCACAACCGAAGTAGATAATTTTCCAGGATATCCTGAAGGTGTTACAGGACCAGTTCTTATGGAAAATTTAAAACAACAAGCACTCCGTTTTGGCACTGATATTCGTTCAGGATATGCAACTTCTGTAGATTTTTCAAAACAATTACATACTGTTGTTATTGATAATGAAAAAACAATACAGTCGCCAGCTGTAATTATTGCAACTGGTGCGACAGCAAAATATCTTGGTTTAGAAAGCGAAAATAAATATAAAGGTTTAGGAGTTTCTGGCTGTGCTACATGTGATGGTTTTTTTTATCGCAATCAAGATGTAGCAGTTGTTGGGGGTGGCGATACAGCAGCAGAAGAAGCTACATATTTAGCAGGCATTGCACGAAAAGTATATTTAATAATTAGAAAAGACTATATGCGTGCGTCAAAACCAATGCAAGAACGCGTTGCGAAGACTAAAAATATTGAAATCTTATACGAACATCAAACAAAAGAAATTCTTGGTGATGAAAATGGTGTGCATGGTGCATTACTAATAAAAAAAGGAAAAGAAGAAGTCAAAATTGACATTTCTGGTTTTTTCTTAGCTATTGGACATACGCCAAATACAGTTGTTTTTAAAGATTTCTTAAAACTTGACGAAACTGGATATATTATTACAACCCCAGGAACTTCAAAAACCAATATTCAAGGTGTATTTGCATGTGGTGATGTACAAGACCCACATTATCGACAAGCAATTACAGCCGCAGGTTCGGGGTGTATAGCAGCACTTGATGCAGAACGGTATTTAGGAAATTTGTAAACTGTTTTTTTTAAAATAAACTCAGTTTATAATATGACTCATGCGCCTCTTTAAGCTCTTGGATTATGCTTTTTCGTAATTTTTCGGGAGCTTCAACTTTTATATGCGTGCAATGTTTCATAATAATTTCGCGTAAATCTTTATTAGGAATTACCGTTATATCTAACAATGCCCCATCAGTTGATATATCTGTAATTACTTGTGTATGATGAAGTGGTGATTGTAAGAACTTCTCCTTAATTTCTTGACTTATTTTGAGTGTAATTTTAATTGGTTTTATTGTTTCTCCCGGACTAATCCCTACAATTGCATCAAAATATTCTTGAGGATTAGAGTCAGCTTGCTCAATAAACGTAATAATTTGCGGCGAAATAGCAGCTATTTTTTGAATAGAAACAACAGTCTGTTTTTTTGTTTCATCATCTAATCCAAATAAAAACCATTCTGATTGATATTCTTTAATAAAATATGGATGTATAACTATATGTCTAATAGATTCATTGGCACCACGAATGGTTAATTCAATTGTTCGTTTTTGTTCAACCGCATCAAAAATTTGCTTAAGCCACACAATACCTTTTGTAATTTTTTCTGATGTTTCAAACGAAATATTTTTTGTTTGAGCACTTGGATTAATAGCTATTATCGTTTCAATTTTTTCAATTATTTTTGTAATATCCCCCAAATGAGTGTAACTTTTATATTGCTTTAATGTGTTTATAACTTCTGTTAAATTATCAATATCAGGCTTACTAAGTCGCTCATTTTGAATAGAAAACCTCATGTCGGAATAAGAATATATTCCATCAACACAAATAATAGGAGCATTATATCCAATAGGAGGTTTTTGACGCATCAATGCAATATCATATTGAATAGACCTTTTACTTACCTTTTGTATATCAAATTCATCTGCTAAACGTTGAGAAACCTCTTGAATTAAATTCTCTAATGTCCACTGTTTTTTTCTGTTCTGTAAACATTCGTCAATGATTCTATATCGAAAATTTTTTGATTTATGTGCAGACATATGTAAAATTGTATTTTATTTAAAATCAACACCGCAAATGTAAATGCAAAGAACATGCAATACAAGAAAATTAAATAATTTTTATTGTTTTTGATTTAATCACACAAAATCGCATAGTAAAACCACAAAAAAACGCAAAGCAACTGCACGAAACCCCACATTTAATGCAATTATTTTGCATGGCTGATTATCAGTTAGTTGCAAGGATTTTTTGAGATGCGGCAAGATGTGTTTTGAAAAATAATGAGTGTTATTAACAAGTTTATTAACAATTTTATTGCTTTTTGCACGCATCTAATGTAAATTTGTTGCAACGATATATTAGAAAAGTGCGGTTATGAATACGATTAGAACAAATAGTGCAAAGCGTTTGCTTTTACTTATTTTGCCTTTTATTCCATTTATTATTTTTCTCAACACAGATAGGGCAAATGTAGTTACAGTGTATGCAGAATATCCAACTGAAGTAATTAGTGGGACAAGTTTTTCAATCACAATAACTATAGAAAAAGGAAATTTAGATGGGTTTGGGCGATATTCTCATCAATTACCTGAAGGATTTACGGTTGAATGTGATGCTCAAAACTTTGAATTTGAAAATAATACGGTAAAACTATTATGGGTGAATCTTCCATACAGTAACTCTTTTACATTCACCTACACTGTGAACGTACCTGCAACATATTCTGGAGATTTTACCGTAGCCGCAAATTTTGGATATGTTTTGGATAACGAACGGAGATTTGCCGAATTAATACCACAAACAATTACAATTATTAACGACCCATTAGCGTTACGCAAATACCTTGCACAAAGCGAAATGAGAAAAACGGCAGTTCGTCCTGAAGATATAACTGCATATAGAAGCATACAAATATCACACAACGAGGCGGTTGTATCAATACGCGTAAATAAGAAACATTTGCGAGCAATGAGTAAAATTGAAGAACTACTTCCAAACGGTTATTCTTTTTATGCACTTGAACGTGAAAATGCAGCATTTTCAACACAAAATAATGTTGCTCGCTTTATGTGGTTAGAAGCTCCCGCAAAAGATATTTTTACGGTTTCATATAAAGTAATTGCAAATCCGGGATATTCTATAAAAGATATATATATAAATGGTGCATTTTCATATCTTGATAATGGCAACACAAAAAGTATAGTAATACTTGAACGAGATATGAATGCTGTACAAGAAAGCACAGGAAAACCACAAGATTTTCAAACAGAACTGTCTGCACAATACAATACTGGTCAAAATGTTTCTTTAGCACAACAAAATATTGCTACAAGTCCTGAACCAAAAAACATATCAGAGCGAGCTGCTTATGATTTAGATCCAAATGTAATTCAACAATCTATACCGTCTCAAAGCGTAGGTACATTTGCTGAAACGCAAAAATCAAGTTCAACAATTGCAACAAATCCTCAATCAGTAGCAGTGTCAATTGAGCAAAACAATGATATTGATGCCGAAGATTTAGAAACTCTTTTGCGTAAAAAACAATATTCGTCTGAACAAGTTTCTTTTTTCACGAATATAAATATTGCATCACAACCTTCGTCTCTTACACAAAATGTAGCAGTTCAATCATTTGAAGAGCCTCTCCCCTTTTATACAGGTGAATCTACTGCGACAACACATTATTCAACATCTACACAAAGCAATGCGCAGCAAACACAACAAGCTGCTCCATTACATACAGAAATAACACAAGATTTATCGAAATCAAGTGTGCAAAGAGTTGAGGCACGAACTAATCCAGTTGCGGTAAATATTAATGCTATCCCTGCTCCAAGTACCTATTTTGATAATACCTATGCCGAAACAATTGACAATCCTGAGATGGTAAGTTCGGTAACAAATCCTTCGTATTCTAAAAATATGGAAAACGCAGGCTTATTTGGAAATCCTCAAGAATATACCGACGAATATGTAGTCCCACGTACACAGCCTACTGCTCCCTCAAACATCTCTACAGCAGCATCTTCTGGTGAAATAAAAAGCAATAAACCATTTGTTCCTGCTCAAACAACTTCATCAAATCAAACCCAAACAATTGCAACATCACAAATTGCTCAAAATAACGAAGCTGTAAGTACACAACAAACTACTACACAAGCAAATACTACTACATCTTCGCAAAAAATTATAGTGCCAAATACATCACAAGCAATTGTTCAAAAATCAACACCATCAACTCAACAATCGCAAGCAACTCAAACAACATCTCAAGCATCTCAAATAATAGCACCTATTAGTATTTCAAATGCTGAAACTGAAAGCAAAACACAATACACAACTATAGCTGCTCCAAAAACGTATGCAAGCGCTGCTCCAACTAACAATGCACATACGCAAACATATATTCAAGCAACGCAATCAGTTCCACAAAATATGGAATTAACACAAGCGGAACTTGCATTTCAAAGCGATTTAAATATTCCTTCGCCTATTGATGCTCAATCTACAACACACACTACATCTACAAAAACAGGAAGTGCAGAATCATTGCAGCAGACACATACAAGTTTACCATCAACTACATCATTAGAAAATAATAGTACACAACAAGAAATTGCTTCGAAACAACAACAAACAATTGCTTACACTCCTCAAAATAAAGAACTTAATGCAACTCGTTTGTCAAATAAAAACAATACAAGTCAAAAAGAAACACAAATAGCACGTATTCAAAATCAAAAAGGAAATGCAGGTGTGTATTATCGTATTCAAATTTCGGCAAGCAGTAGAAAAGTAAATACTCGAAATTACTTTAAACGATTTAAAATATTCGAAAACGTTATTGTAGAGCGTATTGCTGAATGGTACAAATATTCTATTCAAAAACACGAGACATATGCACATGCACGAGATTTCCGAAACAAAATATGGTCAGAAACTCCAATAAATGATGCATTTGTTGTAGCTTACAATGGAAATAACCGTATAACTGTACAGGAAGCTCTTATGATTACAAATCAACAATGGGTAAAATAATGATTTACTGTTTGTTTTTATTTGAGAACACAACAATCATCATTAAATAAAAGGACGATATGAAAAACATACTACTTACATTGCTTATTTGTATATGTTTTTTGTATGCTCACTCGCAAGAAGAAGAAACAAAAACATACTCTCCCTTTGTTTCTGCTATTTTACAAAAAAATCCAAAAAGCAACAATTATATCAATACGTTTCCTACATTGAGTTTTGGCACAGGAATTCTTGCATTTCATGGAGATATAAGAAGCACAACATCACACCAAAATTGTGCAGATGGCTTTCTCGGTATTCATTTTGAATTAAGTCAACCCATTCGTTCTAACTATGCATTTGGTTTGCGATATGTTCGCGGTACGCTCTATGGGGAAAAATATTTTCCGGGGACAAACGTTGCATTTAATTTTCAATCTCAAATTTCTGCATATTCGGCATTTGTTACCTATAATTTTGAAACATTACGATTTTTATATCCCTATCATCTTCGCAGTATTTCTCCTTATTGTAGCGTAGGTTTAGAAGTGATGCAAACTCCCGAAGCATGGAGCGATTATAAAAACGGCTCGCAACATCTCTATGCATGGTCTGATGGTACATTCCGTAATATTCCAGAAGATCCGACAACAGCATATCAATCAGAAATTTTGTATCGTGATTATAAGTACGAAACATCATATGCAAGCCAAAACAAAAACACACCTCTTGTTTTAGCAATGCCATTTGAAATTGGAGCCGAAGTACGATTAAGTCCAAAAATCACAATGAATATAGGATATCAATATCATATGTCGTTTTCTAACTCACTTGATAACATTAACAAACGCAACGAATTGTATTCTCAAGCTAACAAGCAAAAATCATCTTGGGTTCCCGATGGTTTTTCATATATATATGCAAGTATAAGCATAAATATTCATAATAAAGCATATGATATGTATGCTGATGCCTTACCATACAATGCAGCAGAATATGACATGTGGGATGCTGACGGTGATGGTGTTCCCGAAACCATCGACAAATGTCCCTACACCCCCAAAGGTGTTGAAGTAGATGCATTTGGCTGCCCCTTAGATAGCGACAACGATGGTGTGCCAGATTATAGAGATATTGAACAAAAACCATGTGATTTTTACTGTAATGAATTGGGGAAAAATGTACTTCGTGAAGAACTCATTTTTCGCATGAAATCAGAAAATCCAATTCTTCAAAACGAAATTTATCGCTACTACCCTGCCCTCTTAAATGGTGGAACAGCGTACAGGCAATTTTATAAAAAAATTCCACAAAAATTTAAAAATATTGATAGCGACAAAAATCAATATATTGATATTGAAGAACTTTTATCAGGCATTGATTCATTTTTTGATCAAGGACCAGATGCGGGTGCGGGATCATATTTATCGGTAAAAGATTTATTTGAACTTATTGAATTTTTCTTTTTACAATAAATATATGTTTCAACAACTTTTATAAGGATTTTATATCCGCACTTTTTTTCACGGGATTGTTCGCACATGCGAACTTTCCTGTGATTAAACACATGTTGCATTAAAAAACCACTTTCTGTGGCACATAGAGCAACATCAAAAAAAAGCTGATGATTTTAAAATATAAAATCACCAGCCATACACTATAAACTTAAAAACACCCTTCTATAAAAAAAATTTCCGGATTCTTCATCTTAAAAAATAATCTATTTTACAAGCTTAACAAACAAATAAAAACACCCATCATAACACCAAAACTATGAACCGTTTGCTATTGTAAATCTTCACCCTATCCGGAAATTTCAAAAAACTATGTTCTTGATTCAACTCAACCATTCTACAAACCAATCTCACCCTCCAAACACACCTAATCAATGAACAATTTTGTTATATTTTAACTATGCAAATATACAGCTCAAAAAACCCAAAAGCAATGATTTTCAACAAATTGCGTGTATTTCACTTGTTAATTACAAGCAAATACGCAACAAGATACGTACAAATAACTACTCTTTATTTTCGCATTTTTATCCGTTCAAAAGTCGTTAATAACTATTTATAAACTTGCTTATTTTTTTTTATATACAAACCAATGATTTCATTTATATTTGCGATGACAAACCGATATATTTTTTTTAATAATTTTCTTTACGAATGATTTATTTTTTTGACAATAAGCAAGATACAATACAAGTTGTTGAATCTGCACAGGCATTAAACAGTGATACCATATCAAAACTTTCGTGGCTTTTTAGCGGCTCAAAATGCGTAACACACAAGAGCATTGAAGGGACGTTTATTGGTCCTCGAAAAGAAATGATAACACCATGGAGTACCAATGCGGTTGAAATTACTCAAAATATAGGTATTGTAGGTATTACACGTATTGAAGAATTTAAACAAGTCGCAGATGCCGAGACAACAGCATATGATTCCATGCTTTTTAGAAAATATAATGGATTAGACGAAACCATTTTCACTGTCAATAAAACTCCAGAACCAATACAGTTTATTAACAATATAGCTGAATATAACGAACAAGAAGGCCTTGCTTTAAATGCCGAAGAAATAGACTATTTAATAGATTTATCAAAACGTTTAGGGAGATTATTAACAGACAGCGAGATATTTGGATTTTCACAAGTTAATTCGGAGCATTGCCGACATAAAATTTTTAACGGTACATTTATTATTGACGAACAAGAAAAACCGTTTTCTTTATTCAAATTAATTAAGCAAACAACAGAATCAAATCCTAATAGAGTTATATCTGCATATAAAGACAATTGTGCTTTTGTTGATGCAAGTAAAATCACTCATTTTGCACCACGCACACAAAACAAAGCTGATTTTTACACTACCTCTGAGTTTGATTCTATTATATCATTAAAAGCAGAAACACATAATTTTCCTACTACCGTAGAACCATTTAATGGTGGTGCAACAGGCTCAGGCGGCGAAATTCGCGATAGAATGGCTGGTGGAAAAGCGGCATTTCCTATTGCAGGTATTGCAGTATATATGACATCATATACTCGGTTACAAGGTGCAAATCGTATATGGGAACATGCCACACAAGCGCGTCCTTGGTTATATCAAACACCAAAAGACATTTTAATTAAAGCATCAAACGGAGCTAGCGATTTTGGCAATAAATCTGGACATCCACTTATTTGCGGAAGTGTATTAACATTTGAACACAGCGAAAACAATAAAACTTATGGTTTCGATAAAGTTATTATGCTCGCTGGAGGTGTTGGGTTTGCAAAAAAAGAAGATGGTTTTAAAGACACTCCCAAAATTGGAGATAAAATTGTTTTACTCGGTGGCGATAATTATAGAATCGGTATGGGAGGAGGAGCTGTTTCTTCTGTGGCTACTGGTGAATATGACAATGCTATTGAATTAAATGCAGTGCAACGAAGCAATCCTGAAATGCAAAAACGAGTATATAACACAGTACGTGCATTAGGAGAAATGGATATAAATCCCGTGGTTTCTATTCATGACCATGGTGCAGGGGGACATTTAAACTGCTTATCTGAGTTAGTTGAAGAAACGGGAGGAATTATCAATATTGATAAACTTCCTATTGGCGACCCTACCCTTTCGGCAAAGGAGATTATTGGTAATGAATCACAAGAACGAATTGGATTAATAATACGCGATGAAGACATAGAAACACTTACCCAAATTGCGGAACGAGAACGCGCTCCTATGTACGTAATTGGAGAAGTAACAGACACCCATCAACTTACCTTTGTTAATAACAAAACAAACGAAAAACCGATTGATTTACAACTTAGTGATATGTTTGGTAATTCTCCAAAAACTATCATGCAAGACACAACGCTCAACGAAACATATAAACCTATACAATATGATGATACAAAAATATATGACTATATAGAGCAGGTTTTACAACTTGAATCGGTTGCATGTAAAGATTATCTTACCAATAAAGTTGACCGTTCGGCTACAGGACGCGTAGCAACACAACAATGTTGCGGTGAATTACAACTTCCATTAAATAACTGTGGTGTGGTGGCACTCGATTTTATTGGAAATCGTGGAATAGCAACCTCTCTTGGACACGCTCCTGCGGCTGGAATTATTTCAGCAAAAAATGGCTCTATCCTATCTATTGCTGAATCACTTACAAATATTGTTTGCACGCCTATTGAAGGAGGTTTACAAGGAATTTCGTTAAGTGCAAACTGGATGTGGCCCTGTAAAAACCCAGGCGAAGATGCACGATTATACGAGGCTGTGGAAGCGGCAAGTGTATTTGCCCAAGCTCTTAAAATCAACATTCCCACAGGAAAAGACTCTTTGTCGATGACACAAAAATATAAAGACGGAAAAATGGTTTTTTCACCGGGTACTGTTATTATAACCGCATGTGGCGAAGTGCAAGATATTAGACAAACAGTAGAGCCTGTATTGCAACCTATTTCTGATTCGGTTATTGCATATGTTGATTTTGGTAAATCAGGTTTCCCACTTGGAGGCTCTGCTTTTGCACAAATTGTTCACACCTTAGGAACAGAAACACCAACAGTTACCGACAGTAGCTATTTTGCAAAAACATTTGGCGCAATACAAGAATGTGTTCGTAAAAACTCGCTATTTGCAGCTCATGACGTTTCGGCAGGTGGACTACTCACCGCCCTACTCGAAATGAATTTTGCCAACACACAAAACGGTATGGACATAGATATTCGCTCGTTTAAAGAAACTTCAATTACAAAAATATTATTTTCAGAAAATCCTGCTCTTATCATTCAAACAACAGAACAAACAATTACAGAGCTTGTACAACAAGGGATTTCTGTTATAACTATTGGAAAAGTTCAAACAGCACACACACTTTCTATTACAACAGCAGAAGCAAAATTAGAGTTTGACATTGCCAAAATGAGAAAAACTTGGTTCACTACTTCGTTTTTACTCGACAAAGAACAAAGTGGTGTATTAAAAGCGACTGAACGATTTGAGCACTTTGATAAAATTCCACTCGAATTTACTTTTCCTAAAAATTTTAACGGACAATTATCTTCATACAACATAAACACTCTCAAACGAACAACAAAAAGTGGTGTTACTGCAGCAATTATTCGAGAAAAGGGAATTAGTGGCGATCGAGAAATGGCGTGGTGCATGCATCTTGCAGGATTTGATGTAAAAGACGTGCACATGACAGACCTCATAAGCGGCAGAGAAAACCTTGAAGATGTACAATTTATAGTATTTGTTGGCGGAGCCTCTAATTCTGACGTTTTAGGTGCCGCAAAAGGATGGGCAGGAGCATTTTTATATAACCCTAAAGCAAAACAAGCACTCGATGCATTTTATGCACGAAAAAATACTATGAGCTTAGGAGTATCCAATGGCTGTCAACTTATGGTAGAATTAGGATTATTATGGAATGACGACGAAAACAAAGCTTATATACATCACAATGATTCGCACAAATTTGAATCTGCGTTTTTATCGGTTACTATACCACAATCAAACAGTATAATGTTACAATCTCTTGTGGGAACAAAACTTGGAACATGGGTAGCACATGAGGAAGGAAAATTCAAAATAGCAAAAACACAAAATACTGAAACCATTGCACTTACCTACTCGCATAGTTCATACCCTGCAAATCCAAACGGTTCTGATAATGATATAGCGGGTATTTGTTCACAAGACGGACGTCATGTAGCTATGATGCCGCATCTTGAGCGTGCACTCTATCCATGGAATTGGGCATATTATCCAAAAAACGCACAAAGTCATGAAGTATCGCCGTGGATAGAAGCATTTATACACGCAAAAAATTGGATTCAAAAACATCAATAAAATGGCGTGTATGAATGAATTGGTAACAAATGTAGTACTACACTCAAACAGAAAGTAGCAAACAACAGAAACCATGAAAAAAATTGTTCTAATATCTTGTGTTTCTAAAAAAGGAAACAATAAAACACGAGCAAAGAATTTATATAAAAGTCCATTATTCATAAAAAGTTTAGCTTACGGACAAAAATTAAATCCTGATAAAATTTACATTCTTTCAGCACTTCATCATTTACTTGACCTAGACACAGAAATAGAACCGTACAACCTCACTTTGAACAAGATGACAAAAAGCGAAAAGGAAAATTGGGGTAAAAAAGTTATTGAACAATTACAACAGGTTTCAGACATAAAAAAAGATACATTCATTGTATTAGCAGGACAAAATTATTTGACACCAATTCAAAACAGCTTGACCAATATTGAGACTCCATTAAACAGAAAAAAAATTGGAGAACGACTTCAATATCTAACTAATCAACTTAAATGACATTAACATATAAACTACATACATTATTTAACGAAAAATATCGTTTTTCGTTTCCGTTCAAAGACAAGATAACGGAAATTCCACGTAATGGAATTTATGTGATATTTGAAAAAGGAGAAACGTTTAACGATATTGACAGAATTGTGAGAGTTGGAACTCACACAGGAGAAAATCAACTCCGTTCTCGTTTAAATCAACATTTTGTAAAAAAAAATAAAAACAGGAGTATTTTTAGAAAAAACATTGGGCGTTGTTTTTTGAATAAAGACAAAAATAAGTATTTAGACTTATGGGAACTTGATATTACATCAAGAGCAGATAAAGAAAAAAACTTAAAATTACTTGATTTAAACTTTGAAAAACAATTAGAAAAAAGGATTAGTGATTACATTCAATCTAATCTTTCATTTTGCGTTTTTCAAATTGAAACAAAAGAACAGCGACTTTTTTGGGAAAGTAAAATCATTTCAACACTTGCAAAATCAAATGAATTGCAACCTTCAAAAAACTGGTTAGGTAATTTTTCCACAAAAGAAAAAATTAGACAAAGCGGACTTTGGCAGGTAAATGAACTATATAACGAAGAATTAACAAAAACAGAATTTGAACAATTAAAGCGACTAATAATATAACAAAAACATAAAGAAGTGCAGTTCCTAACAAATGCTAAATACACAATTCAAAATACAATTACTTAAAAAAACAAACCATGAAAAAACTTTTTAATACACTGCTGTTATTTATTGCTTTAACAGCTTGTCAAGGACAAAAAATAGATATGGCTTTACACTTAGAAAAAGGGAAAGAATATAGCCAAAGCCTCAACTCCCAAGCAACTGTTGTGCAGGACATTAATGGCTTACAAATGAATATACTCATGCTTATAAAAGGCGGAATGTCATATGTAGTTGTTGCTGTTAATCCGTATGACTATGATTTAGAAGTAAAATATACTAATTTGAGTATGACGATGGAGCTACCGTCTCAGGGAAAAATTGAATTTAGTTCTGATAACGCTCATGAGCAAGATATTTTTTCTACGCTCCTATCTAAGATGATAGGAAAAACATTTAATGTTACAATGGCTAAAAACGGAAAAATTCTTGAGGTAAAAAATATTGAATCTCTGATTGAATCATTATTCGAAGAATATACTCATATTCCCGAAGAACAATTAGCACAAATTAAAGAGCAAATTACAAAAGCATATGGAGCGGAGGCATTTAAAGGAAATATTGAAATGACTTCTGCAATTTTTCCAGATAAACCTGTAAATAAAGGAGATACATGGACTATTACAACAAACTTACAATCGGGAATAGCTGCATTAATAACAACAGAATATGAACTTGCAGATTTTGATTCTACCTATGCTATAATTACAGGCAATTCTGTTATAAAAACTGAAGATACAGATATAGAAGCAAATGATATGCCCGTGAAATATGATGTAACTGGTTCAATGATTTCAGAAATAAAAATTAATAAAGAAACTGGGTGGATTGTTGAAGCTAACATCAAACAAGAGATTAAAGGTGATGCATATGTTCAAGGAAATTCTCAACTTCCTAATGGGATAAAAATTCCTATGATAATGGAAACCACAACAACAATTACTGGAGAATAACTACCATTGCACATGTGAAAAAAATCGACTGCCTACAGCGGTAGATAAATTCTTAATCCTTTATTATAACAGAATTTAAAAGGTATATTATAAATAAATTAATTTTTATTGACAATATGGTAATTGATCGTTTTTGTGCTATTTCTTTGTGCTCTTTGCGAATTCCTTTGTGTCCTTTGCGGTTTTCTTTTTTTAACCGCCAAGCTCGCGAAGAATTTACGCTAAGTTCGCAGAGTGCCATTTTACATTCCTGCTAACTTTTATCTATATGGTAGAATGTTGCATTTACTAATTGAATTTACACATATGCTATAATTTATAAGCATTTTTATAAGCCTGCATCCAAAGATAGAATAAAAAAAGCCCGTGCATAATGTACGGACTTTATATGTTTTTTATAGTAATATAGTATATAATACTACTTTTTCTCAAGATGTTTTTTGTATTTGGTTCGGAATTTATCAACACGTCCTGCGGTATCAACAAATTTCATTTTTCCAGTGTAAAATGGATGCGAAGTGCTTGAAACTTCTAATTTTACAAGTGGATACTCTACACCATCAACTTCTATAGTTTCTTTCGTATTAGCTGCTGAGCGAGTAATAAAATACTCGTCGTTCGACATGTCTTTAAATACAACCAATCTGTAATTTTCTGGATGAATATCTTTTTTCATTTTTTATTAATTTTATCTATCTTTTATTGTCTTAAAATTGGGTTGCAAATATATTAAAAATATTTTAGTATCAAATTATTTTAATAATATATCTGTTTTTTTTCTTCTTTTCTTTTTTCGTTTTTTTGTAGGGATATCCTCAATCTGTTCTGGTTCTAAAATCCCCATATCTTTATAAATTAAAGCTTCGGGGTCGTCTAAAAACTTTTCGGGATCATCTTGTTCTTCATCTTCTTTAAGACTAATGGTATTTACATACTCTGTTTCTTGCTTTGCAGATTCTTCGGTTTGTACAGGTTTCCCCATATTATATGCAAGTGAAATAGTGCGTTCGCCATTTTCATCATAATAATTCCAAACACCATCGCGTTTGTCGTCAATATATTTTCCTTGCACATGAACGCCACCTTCAACAAAATACACAACAAAATCGCCATCAAGTTTACCTTGCTTATAATTAGCTTGCATACGTATTTTTCCACCATCATAATACCAAAACCAAGGACCATGTTTAACACCATTATCCCAATTTTTTATTTCGGTAGGATTGTGATTGCTGCTTTGCCAATACACTATTGATGTACCATGTAATGTGCCGTTTTTATATGTTTCTTCAAGAATAACTACATCATTAGCACCATAATATGTCCACACGCCATCTTTAATTTTATCGTAATATTTTCCTTTTGCAGCAAGTTCTCCAACTTCGTCAAACATGCTTACATATACTAATTTTTGGTCTGAAGAATCGTATAGCATTTTATATTTTATTTTACCATTTGGATGATATTGTTTAAATTCTCCAATAGGCACATCATTTTTAAAGTATCCTTCGTATTGGCGTACACCGTTTTTATCTAATTTTAACCAATACCCTTGTCGTTTTTCGTTAATATCACGGTAATTTATAAGAGAATCTTGAGCATTTACAGCTACAAACGAAAACATACATATAATACAAAGAATTTTTTTCATAGTTTTTTATTTAATTATGTACAAAGGTAAAATTAAAAATTATTATATGCACATATGTCAATAAAAAACGCCGACATATTGCCGACGTTTCTATTGCTCTCATACGTTTATATGTGAGTTTACGTACAGGAATTCTGTTGATATTATATTCTGAAGGTATTGTTTGTATTGAATTTAGCACGAATTACAAACAACACACAAGCTTGTTTTATTCTAATGTTCCCATTGCTTTCAAATATTCTATTTCTTTAATTTTATAATCAATTTTTGCTTCTATAGAATTACTATATGCTTCTTGCCATTGTGTTTGTGCATCAAGAACATCTAATAATGTCCCCATTCCCACATCATAATTATCTTGTGATTGTTTAAGATTTGTTTCAGCTTGTTCAAGAGCAATATCGGCTGTAGTAATTAATAACAAAGCTTCTTCTAAAGAACGTGTTACATATTGCATTTCTATCTGTAACAGTTTTTCGTTTTTATTACATTCTTCTTGTTGTATGTTTTTTGCGATTTTTGCACTTTGAATTTTTTTAGCACCTTCGCCAAAATGGAAAATTGGAATGCTTAGTGATGCCATTATTATTGGCATTGGTTCATTCATTTTAAGAGACATATCATCTATATGAATTTTGCTCATATAACTGTAACCTGCCATTATTCCAAATGTAGGGAGGTAATCGCCTCTCACCATTTTCACATTCAAATCCTTTAATTCAAGTTGTTTTTGTAATATTTTATATTCGGGACGTAGATTTATATCATGCGAAGTTTGTGTTGCTATATGCTCAGGTTTTGCAAGAGTATCGCTTAACGTTATGTTTGTATTCAAATCTATTCCAATAATACGGCACAGTTGCATACGACTGAGTTCTAAGCCATTTGTTGCTTTTTGTATTTGATATTGAATATTACTTTTTCGCGAGCTTATTTTTAATAATTCAGCATCAGTTGCCATTTGAACCGAAACCATATCGGAAATGCTATGATAGAGAGTGTCTAATAGAGATTCGTACTGTTTAAGTAATTCAATTTTATCTTGAATTAAAAAATAATTCCAATACGCTTTTTCGGCATCAGCAATTACATTCATACGTGTTAAATTCATATTTTCATCGGTAATTTCTACACCTTTTTTTGCCATTTGATTTCCCGCAATAATTTTTCCGCCTGCAAAAATTGGTTGTTGCACAGTAACGCCAATCATATACACATCTGTATTAATTTTTAAATCAACATTTTGAGGAATCATATAGCTCATGTCCATCTCCATTCCCATAATAGGAACAATTAAATCTATTTCGGGCAAATCCATTTCCATATTTCCATACATATACGCATATGTTGCCGAGCCAGCAAATTTTGGTAGATATGCGGTAAACGCACTTTGTTTTTCTACTCTTGCTTGTTCATTTTGATAGCGTGCTATTTTTATATTCTCATTGTTTTCAACCGCCATTTCCTTGCATTTTTGCAGAGATAAATCTATATGTTGTGCATTTGCGGTAAACATGCACGATACAATGAATATGGTAAAAAGTAATGTTTTCATTTTATATTATTTACGTAATTCTTTTTCTTTTATCCAGTATATTGTTTTTCCTAATAATGAAAATCCTACATATCCTCTTAATTTTAGTTTTCCGGGTTCGCAAATACTCACTGTAATGCTATAATCGCTTCCATCGTACCTTACTTTGCCATTTCTCCATTCTTTTTTGTCAGCATCATATATAAGTCCCCATATTTGCACGGTTCCTAAAAAATAACTTTTTTCTTTATTGCTAATCCAAACCACTTTAGCTTCATATGTTCCATTTTGTGCCCTATAAATTTCCATTTGCGATAAATCATCGCTTTTTATATCAGGTGATAAGTAATACCCTACGATATCATCGGCTTTATTTTGGGAAAAACAATACTGTATTGTCAAAATTCCTAAAACTATTAATAGTATTACTTTTTTCATCTGATTTGTGTTTTAATTATTGACTATCATATGTTTGCGGTTTTTTAACTCGAAACAAAGCTGTATAAAATATAGGAAGAAGAATTAATGTAATAATGGTTCCAATTGTTAAACCACCAATTACAATAACAGCCAAACTTCCGTACATTGGGTCGGTAATAAGTGGAAGCATTCCCAAAATAGTTGTTGCAGAAGCCATTACCACAGGACGCGTACGATTAATAGTAGATTCAATAACAGCAGTATATGGCTCAACTCCCTCATTAGTCATTCGGGTAATTTCATCAACCAACACAATTGCATTTTTTATTAACATTCCTAATAATCCCACAGCACCAATGATTCCCATAAAGGTAAACGGCGTGTTGGTTATAAGCATTGCCAACACACATCCAATTGCAGCAAATGGCAAACAAAATAATATCAATACCATTTTTTTAATACTATTGAATAAAAGCAAGAGAATCACAAAAATAATTATCAAAATTAATGGTAGATATCCTAATATATTTGCAATAGCAGTATTTTGCGTTTCTCCTTCGCCTATCCATTTCATAGAATATCCTAACGGAAGTGGTATGGCTTCAATTTTCTCTTGTATATCTCTTTTTGCAATAGAAAACGTTGAAGTTAGAATTGGTTCACATTGTGCCTCAATAGCTCTATCGCCATCATAACGATAAATCAAACTTTCATTCCAACCAACACGTAATCCGTCTGTTACTTGACTAAGTGGCACGGCACGAAACATATCATTGGTAAGTTCGTCTATAGATACATTATTTTGTATGATACTGTGCACATTAATATCATCTAAATCCACATTTGGTATCATATTCCAAACCAAAACATCTTCTAAATCGGTTAGTTTTTCGCCATCAGTATCACAAACATTTAAGTTGACAATCAGCATTTTATCATTTTCAAAAATCACACCTACAGGAAGTCCTTGTGTAGATGCCAACAAAGCTTTTGCTATATCTTCGCGATTTACGTCCGCATTTTTTGCCTGTAATTCATTATATTGTGCATACATAGTTTTTGTTAATGATTGCCAATTGTTACAAACAGAAGCAGGGTCTATTTCAGGAGAATTTCTCATAATCTCCTCAGCTTGTGCAGATAATTCACGTAAAACAGCCGGATCGGGACCAGAAAAAAGAACTTCCACAGAATGTGTTGTTGATATTGCAAGTGAAAATTTTCGCACCCTTACATAAGCATCAGGATACTCTTCGCGGATTTTATTTTGAATTTCAGGAAGTAAACGATACGCATCTTTATAATTGTAAAAATTAAGAATCAATTCTCCATAATTATCACCCCCAGAATTCATTGCACGAGCTAAAGAATAACGTCCCGGTGTTTGTCCTTGACTCACGGCAATATTAATAATTTCATCGTACTCAGAAAGTTTTTCAGTAATTTCTAATAAATCATTTTTCACACGCTCTGCCCCTGTTTGGTCTGGCAAGGTATATTCTACATATAATTGATTATAATCGAAATCGGGGAAAAATTGTAGTTTTACAAGGAAAAATCCAGATAGTGTTAAAATAAGACATAGCATAGCTATAACAACCGTGATACGTTTTTTTTGTATAAAGAAAGTCAACGACTTGCGAATAAACGCTTGCATAGTTGAATCGCCGTTTGATTTTGTTTTTTTCCGCTTTGGTTCTTGA
>JAAYPM010000086.1 GCA_012519815.1 Bacteroidales bacterium | reverse complement strand
AGGAGAGTTACCATTGCTCAATGCGGAGGAAACGCCAACGGGACTAACACAAATAGCAACATACACGGTTTCTAACGGCAACACCTTTACAAACGGTGATTATATTCTTTTTTATGGTGAATCGCCTCATAGGTGGGAATATGATTCAACGTTTCATCTTGATTTTCCTAAAACACATAGTTATAGCTCTTATAATTATTATTTTATAACTATTAATCAAGGTAAAAATGTACAAATAAGCGAAGAGTCGCCACCAAATGGAAATGTTACAAACACCATATCTTCGGTTCAAGAACGATTGTATTACGAAAAAAACGATATGAATCCAATACGAAGCGGAAGGGAATGGTATGAATTATTTACAAACAAAACAATTCATTTCACTGCACAAGATATAGATATTTCAAAAGAGGTTCGATATTTTATACGACTTGCGGGTAGAGATCCATCAGCATCACGCATATCTATTTCAATAAATGGCACTTCATTTCCAACAATTCAAACAAGTGGTACAAGTTCATTACATCCTCATGCGTATGTAGCAACACAAACAAACACATTTACAGCAAAAAACAATTCTATATCTATTTCGTTAAAAGCTTTAAGTACAGGAATAGACTCTCGTGCCTATATTGATTTTGCAAGCATATATTACACACGAAACCTAAAAGTATATAACGACCAATTGCTTTTTCGTTCAGAAAAAAAAGCATCTGCCGTTAATTTATTTGAAATAGAGAGCAATCAAAATCTTATTATTTGGGATGTTACCAATCCTCTACATCCAAAAAAAATACGCACAAGTTTTGCTGCGAATAAAACCACATATAAAGCAACAGCTGATGTTGACAAAGAATTTATTGCATCAACAAATACTTTTTTGCAGGCAGAATTTGTTTCAAAAATTACTAATCAAGATTTGCTATCGAACACTGATTTTGAGATGTTGATTATTGCTCCTGAAATATATCATCCTTATGCACAAGAACTTGCAGAAACACATAAAAAATACGATAATTTACGCACACGCATAGTTACACTTGATGAAATATGTAATGAATTTTCGTCAGGAAAACCTGACATTGCAGCAATTCGTAATTATATTCGATATATCTACGACAGCAAACAAACATTAGAATATGTGCTATTATTTGGTGATGGAAGTTATGACAATCGTGATTTTGATGTAACAAGCAATACAATTATGACATTCCAGTCAAAAGAAAGTCTTTCAGAATATTCCTCATTTACTTCTGATGATTTTTTTGGAATAATTAAAGCACAAACAGGCGTAAATTCACAAGATCGTTTTTTAGGAGAACTCACAATTGCAGTTGGTCGCTTTCCTGTAAATTCAATAGAAGAAGCTGAAATTGTAACAAAAAAAACAATTGAATACATCACAAATGAAGCGTATAGAGGCGATTGGCAAAACGATTTATGTTTTATTGCTGATGATGCCGACAAAAACGAAACGTTTCATATGTCTGACAGCGATTTGTTAACCAAACATATAGCAGCAAATTATTCTGAATTTAATTTCACAAAAATATATCTTGATTCATTTAAACAAGAAGTTTCGAGTGCTGGACAGCGGTATCCCAATGCAAATGTTGCCATTGACAATGCAATTAAAAAAGGCTGTTTAGTACTCAATTACACAGGGCATGGGAGCGAAATACTTCTTTCAGCAGAACATGCTGTAAGTAAAGCCATAGTAAGTTCATGGTTTAACACACAAAAATTACCTTTATTTATAACTGCATCTTGCGATGTTGCACGATTTGATGATGACTCACAAAGGACTCTCGGAGAACATTTATTACTCGAAAAAAACGGAGGAGCTATTGCACTTTTTTCCACAACACGTCTTGTGTTTGCCTTTTCAAATTATGTGTTAAATAAAAACATATATCAAACATTGTTTTTACGTGATTCAACAACAGGGAAACCACTATCTATTGGCAAATCATTTATAAAAGCAAAAGAATTAACGCCCAATGATTTTAATCAAAATAAACATAATTTTACGCTGTTAGGCGACCCTGCATTACGACTTGCAATTCCCTCATATAAAATAGTTCTTGATTCCATAAATGGACACGATGCAAACACTTTTTCGGACACTCTAAAAGCACTGTCTATCAACACCATTCAGGGGTATGTGGTTAATGAATTTGGAATAAGAGATGATTCGTACAACGGAACTCTTACTGTACGATTATTTGATAAAAGCCAAAAAATTGAAACATTAGGCAATGATGGAAATTCTACATTTGTGTTTCAATCATATACAAATATTTTATTTCGAGGAAAAGCACAGATCAAAAATGGTGTTTTTTCGTGTTCTATGATTGTTCCAAAAGATATTTTTTATTATCCCGGTAATGGGAGATTAAGTATGTTTTGCGACAATTCTTCTGTTCAAGGAAGTGGTGTCTATACAAACATTCCTATTTTTGGAACAAACACTGACGCTGTTGAAGATAATGAAGGTCCGTCTATTTCTATTTATATGAACGACACATTATTTGAAACGGGACAAGAAACGCATAAAAACCCACGACTTTTTGTTCGAGTTCATGATGAATCGGGAATAAACATTTCTAATTCCGCAATAGGTCATGATATTGCAATAATTCTTAACAATGGTACAACGCAAACACATCTAACATTAAATGATTTTTATATTGCCGATGAAAACACCTTTGCATCTGGAACAATAGAATATCCCTTTACCGATTTGGAGCCAGGTAATTACACTCTCACAATTACCGTATGGGACACACACAATAATTTTTCAGAACAAACCATAGACTTTCATGTTTCATCAGCCGAAAAAATCAACATTTCTTCTCTCATAAATTATCCAAATCCATGTAAAGATAATACCACCTTTCGTTTTACGCACAATCAAGCAGACAAAGAAATAACTGCAATTATTCGAATATATTCTATGCAAGGAGCACTCATTAAAACAATTACGCACAACACATACGCAACAGGATTTACCGATGAATCTGTTTTTTGGGACGGAACAACAGACGGAGGAGGAAAAATACAAAAAGGCATGTATCCATACACGCTTTCTTTAAAAACCGAAGATGGATTAGAGTCAATAAAATCACAAAAAATAATTGTATTACAATAATATAAATATGAATACGTATTATATTGTCATTGAGTATTTCAGTTATAATTAAAAAACGTATATTTGCAACTTAAAATAGAGACTATATGAATAAAAGAATTTTCATTTCGTTTTGGGGATTATTCATTTCAACAATAATAATTGCACAACAAGCAGACAAAGGCGATGTTCAACGTCAAAGTACTGGGCAAGATTTAAAACAAACTACCATTACTACAGCTGTTCCTTTTTTAACAATTGCCCCCGATTCGCGAGGTGGTGGCATGGGAGAAGTAGGAGTTGCAACTAACACCGATGTTTGGTCGCAACATTGGAATGCTTCAAAATATGCACTTTCCGAAGAAAATTTAGCTGTTGGCGTTTCATACACCCCATGGTTAGAGTCATTGGGCATTAAAGATATTAATTTATTATATTTAGCAGGATATTCAAAAATTGACGCACAACAAGCTGTGGGAATGTCATTACGATATTTTTCTATGGGTGATATTCCTGCATACGGTGAAGGAGGGCAATCTTTAGGCTTTAATTTAACTCCTATTGAATACGCAATAGATGTTTCATATTCACGCTATTTGTCTGATTTTTTTGTGATGGGAATGACGGGTAGATTCATAAATTCTAACCTTGGTGCTGGACTTGACGATTACAAACCAGGTCGTTCTGTTGCGGCAGATATTTCCGGAACGTTTTTTCAACATATAACGATTTCTTCACAACCTGCAGACTTACAAATTGGATTTTCTATTTCAAACATAGGTAAGAAAATAGCATATAGCGATGCTCAAAAAGATTTTATTCCTACAAACTTACGTCTGGGAGCTGGATTAAAAACAGAAATTGATAGTTATAACGAAATTGGTTTTTTCCTTGATTTTAATAAATTATTAGTGCCCACCCCTCCCCTAAAAGTTCCATACGAAAATGAATTAGGAGATATTGAATATACAATTGTGGGAAAAGACCCGAATGTATCTGTTCCTACTGGAATATTTCAATCATTTTCTGATGCACCAAGCGGTTTTAAGGAAGAAATGAATGAAATTATTATTAATGCAGGTGTGGAATATTGGTATAGCAAACAATTTGCTATACGCACAGGATATTTCCACGAATCTGCAAGTAAAGGAAATCGTAAGTTTTTTACTATTGGTGCAGGACTTAGATTAAATGTATTTGGACTTGATTTTGCCTATTTAATTCCAACACAAGGTACTAATTCGCCCTTGGCAAACACATTCCGTTTTTCACTTACATTTGATTTCGAAGGATTAGCAAATGAAAATAAAACTTCAACTTCTCAATAAATGAATTTTAGAATTGGTCAAGGATTTGATGTCCACGCATTTGCTCCCAACAAACCATTTATATTAGGAGGTGTTAAAATTGAACATTCTAAAGGAATAACTGCACATTCTGATGGAGATGTATTGCTTCATGCTATTTGCGATGCTCTTTTAGGTGCTGCAGCACTTCGTGATATTGGATATCATTTTCCTGATACAAGCAAAGAGTTTAAAGATGTTGACAGTAGAATATTATTGCGAAAAACATACGAAATACTTACAAATGCAGGATACACAATTGGAAATATTGATTCTACAATATGTTTACAACGCCCTAAAATACTCTCTTATATTCCGTTAATGCAACAAAACATTGCTCACGACTTGCATATGCAATTACAAGATATTTCAATTAAAGCAAGCACTACAGAATCATTAGGATTTGTTGGAAGAGAAGAAGGGATTAGTGCACATGTAAACGTGCTTATTTATTCTAACAAATAGAAAAACGCCTTTTATTTCATATCTATTTCAATTTTAAATGCTTACATTTGATGTATTCATATTGAATTATACATGTATTGCTTTTTTAAACATAACAAAAGATTCTATCCCTTATTCTTTTGCATAGTATATATGTGCATAGGTTCGCAATATATATTTGCTCAAGACACATTTACCAATGAAAAACGTGCACAATATATAGTTAGTTTTGCCGAACACGTAGAATGGAACAATATATCCGAAACTCACTTTTCAATTGGCATTGTAGCACGCGATTCTCTTCTGTACTACAAACTCCAAGCTCATGCTGAACAAAAACAAACAATTCATGCAAAGCCCATCCATGTTTTTTGTTTTTCAACTGTTGCCAACATCCAAAAAACACATGTGTTATTTTTAGACAACGCCACTCAGGTTGATATACATAAAATTCAAGAAAAAATAGCTAACACAAACACTCTTCTTGTTACCGAAAACTTTCCGTTTAATAAATCCATGATTAATTTTATTGTTGTAAACGGCAAAAGAAATTATGAAATAAACGAACAAATGCTCACAAAAGCAGGATTAAAAATCAATCCAATAATATTATTACATGCCGTAAAAACAAAAGAAGATTGGGAAAAATTATATACACTCACCGAAAAAAAACTTATTGAAGAACAATCTAAAACAGAACAACAAACTAAAATTATCAATATTCACATTGAAGACATAAAAGCAAAAGAAGTTGAAATAAGCGAATTGCAGCAATCAATACAAACGCAAAAAAAAGCACTTGAGCATTTAACACAACAAATCACTACCAAACAAACTCAATTAGAATCAACACTTGCAACAATTGAAAAAGGGAAAGAAGATATAGAAATTCAAGAACTTCAACTGAACGCTCTTAAAAAAAATATAGCAAAACAACAATCTGTTTTAAAAGAACAATCAACAAAACTACATGCACAAGACAAAGAAATAATAGCACAATTTGACACCATTGAAATGCAAAATTCTATTATTGTAGTGTTTATTATATTCTCTATTCTTGTTCTTATTCTTGCATATGTAATATATCGTCAATTTAAAATCACAAAAAAATTTAATGTAAAACTTGCAAAAAAAAATACAGAAATACAGTTTCAACGAGATACAATTTCGGAACAAAACAAACAAATAACCGACAGTATTGTATATGCAAGGCGTATTCAATATGCCATTTTACCTCCCGAAAATATTTTAGAAAACAATGTTGTTGAACATTTTATATTATTTAAACCTCGTGATATTGTAAGTGGCGATTATTATTGGATGACACAAATTAATGATTTAGTGCTTATTATTGCGGCAGATTGCACTGGACATGGTGTGCCGGGAGCTTTTATGAGTTTATTAGGAATTACATTTTTAAACGAAATTGTGCACGAAAAAAAAATTATTCAACCTCATCATATATTATTTGAGTTGCGTATTCGAATTAAAAACTCTCTTAACAAAGAAAATTCCGAAGAAGAGTACAAAGATGGAATGGATATGGCTGTTTGTTTACTCAACACAACAGACAAAACACTTTCGTACGCAGGGGCTTACAATCCGCTCTATGTGATTCACAACAACGAACTAATAGAAATTAAAGCCGACAAAATGCCTGTTGGATTATCTGAAAAAATGGATATTCCGTTTCAACTTCATAAGCAAAAACTACATGCTGGTGACACGTTTTATATGTTTTCTGACGGATATGCCGATCAATTTGGCGGTAAAAACAATAAAAAATTTATGAGTAAAACGCTAAAAAACACGCTTTTACAAATTCAGCATGAATCAATGAACACACAAAGAGAAATTCTTGATAAAACCATTACAGATTGGAGAGGCAATACCGAACAAGTTGATGATATTCTTATTGTTGGTATAAAAACATAGTAAAATATGAACTCTGAATGGAATGCACATATTCGCGATTTTGAATTATATTTAAGACTTGAAAAGTTTTTTTCAGAAAATAGTATTGAAGCATATAAACGCGATATAGAAAAATTAGTGGGTTTTTTGGACATTCACGAAATTTCAAAGTCTCCGCAAAAAGTTGACTTACAAACACTTCGAGATTTTTTATATTGGCTCAATATGATAGGCATAGGCGAGCGCTCGCAGGCACGAATAATTTCTGGAATTAAAGCTTTTTTTTCATATTTGTGGCTCGAAAAAATTATTAAAGACGACCCCACAGAGCTTATTGAAGCACCTCGAATTGGAAAACATCTGCCAGAAGTGCTTTCAATTCAAGAGATTGACAAAATTCTTGCTGCAATAGATTTAAGCAATCCGTTAGGACAACGCAACAAAGCTATTATTGAAACGCTGTATAGCTGCGGCTTACGAGTAAGCGAATTAATCAATTTAAAAATAAGTAATTTATATTTTCAAGAAGGATATATTCGTGTAATTGGCAAAGGAAATAAAGAACGACTTGTTCCAATAAGCAACAAGGCACAACGCGAAATTCAATATTATCGCGAAGAAACTCGTAATCATATTACTCCTAAAAAAGGAAGCGAAAATATTCTGTTTTTAAATAAACACGGTAAACAATTAACACGTGTTATGATTTTTACAATTATTAAATCACTTGTTAAAAAAACAGATATTAAAAAAACGGTAAGTCCTCACACATTTCGACATTCTTTTGCAACTCATTTAGTTGACGGAGGTGCCGATTTACGGTCGGTGCAAGATATGCTTGGACATGAATCGATAACCACCACCGAAATATACACTCATTTAGACACACAACATTTGCACAATACAATTATGCTGTATCACCCTCGTTCACGTAAAGAATAATCATAATTTATAAACTGTGTGAAACATAAAAAGTAATAAAAGCATAGTAAATGCACAAAAAATCATATTTTTGAATATTGATTTAGAAAATAAATAGTATGGAAAGATTTAAAAATGAAGTAGAAGCTGTTGATGCTCTAAAACAAGCATATCAAACACTAAAGCAAGAAATACAAAAAGTAATTATTGGACAAGAACATATAATTGATGATGTTCTTATTTCCATATTCAGTGGTGGACATTGTTTGCTTGTTGGGGTTCCGGGACTTGCAAAAACCCTTTTAGTTACAAGCATTGCAAAAGCACTTGGAATTAATCATAATCGCATACAATTTACTCCCGATTTAATGCCAAGCGATATTATTGGTACCGAAATTCTTGATAATAACAGAGAATTCAAATTTATTAAAGGTCCGCTTTTTACAAATTTTTTACTTGCCGATGAAATAAACAGAACACCGCCAAAAACACAAGCGGCACTTCTTGAAGCTATGCAAGAACACTCTGTTACCGCTGGCGGAACAAAACATACACTTGCTGAACCGTTTTTTGTATTAGCAACACAAAATCCTATTGAACAAGAAGGAACATATCCGCTTCCAGAGGCTCAATTAGATAGATTTATGTTCAATGTGTTGCTTGATTATCCGAGTGTGCACGAAGAAATTGAAATTGTAAAAGCTACAACACACGATAAAACTCCTTCTATTTCTCGAGTGCTTACTGCAAGCGAAATTCTTGAATTTCAAAATATTGTACGAAAAATTCCTGTTCCAGAAAATGTTATTTCTTATGCTGTTGAACTTGTAGCCAAAACCCGTAAATCAAATCCTATATCTGGAAATATTGCAAAAGAATATATTTCGTGGGGAGCAGGTCCAAGAGCTTCACAATATTTAATTATTGGAGCAAAAACTCATGCGGCTTTACATGGCAAATACTCTCCTGATATTGAAGATGTTCAAGCAATTGCACATTCTGTGTTGCGTCATAGAATTATAAAAAATTATAAAGCCGATGCCGAAAATATGTCAACCGATGAAATCATCACACAATTACTATCGTAAACTATTGTATGCATGAAATCACTTGTTTTAATTTTGCTCGCGTTTTGCCTTTCACACAGCAGCTTTGCTCAACGCCGGCAAATTGAGATACAGAATGCAGACAAAATGGTGGGAGATAAAACACTTCGGAAATTATACGGGAATGTGGCTTTTAAACATCAAAAAACTACCATGTTTTGTGATAGTGCATATTTTTATGCACAAGATAATATGTTTGAAGCATTTGGGCATATTAAAATTATTGACAATTCGGTTGTAATTACCGCAGATACACTTTTTTACAACAGCAAAACCGCTATTGCAAAACTCAGAGGAAAGGTTGTTATGATTGATAAAGAGATGACTCTTACTACAAAATTTTTGGATTATAACACAAAAGAGCAAATTGGATATTATTACAACTCAGGCACTATTATAAATAAAGAAAACACATTATCAAGTATGCGTGGTGTATATTATTCTCGCGATAATACTGCATTTTTCAAACAATCGGTTACGCTTGTTAATATTGACTATACCATTCACACCGACACTCTTAAATACAACACCAATTCTGAAACAAGCTATTTTTTTGGACCGACTACAATAAACAGCGATAAAAATCTTTTATATACCGAAAATGGTTGGTACAACAGTCAAACTGACATTGCACAATTTTACGAAAATTCCTATTTAAATTCAAAATCGCAATTTATATACGGAAACAATTTACATTATAATAGAAATACTGATATTGGAATTGCCAAAGGAAATGTGTGTATTAAAGATACAAGTCAACAAGTTTCAATTTATGGTTTATATGGGTATTATAATGGCGAACAAAAAAACATGTATGTAAGCCAAGAAATACTTATGATTAAAGAATTTGAATATGATTCTCTTTTTCTTCATGCCGATTCAATACATTATAAAACATTGCACACTTCCGACTCTACAGATTATTTTATGATACAAGCATACAATAAAGTGCGTTTTTTTAAATCTGACGTACAAGGCGTATGCGATTCATTAGTATATCATTCGCAAGATTCAACAATCACACTCATTACCGAACCTATTATTTGGTCAGAAGAAAATCAAATTACTGGAAAAGAAATTGTGCTACAAATTGAAAATGAACAACTGCGAAAAATTATTATTGAAGCAGAATCATTCTTAGCATCAGAAGATTCAAACATGCAATATAATCAAATGAAAGGACAGAAATTAGTTGGTTATATTCAAGATAATGAACTCTATAAAGTAGATATTTTTCATAATGGAGAAACCATATATTATTTACGCGATGATATTGAAATGGTGGGTATAAACAAAGCAACATGCGATTCGATAACGGTGCATATTTCTAACGGAAAGGCACAAAAAATAATTTTTCGCTCACAACCAAACGGAACATTATTTCCACCCGAAAAAATAAACCCAGAAACTATGCAATTACATGGTTTTAGTTGGTATGACCACATTCGTCCTCGCGATAAAGATGATATTTATATATGGCGTAAATAAATGGTTCTTAACCACCTATAAAGTAACTCATAAAACAATAGGAAATTCAAAAAATGTTTTCTATATTTGTATCGGAAACTATTAACCTACTACAACTTAAACCTCTTTTTCTTGGCAGATATTGTGACTACAGTATCTGCCTTTTTTTGCTTTAAAACTTAGGTGTGAGTTATTTAATTATTAAATCTCTGGGAAACAATCTTCGTATATATCCTTTATACGCTTTTTGTAAATTCCAAACTATTTTTCTTCGTAAGTTGCTTTTTCTTGTAGATATAGATGCTGACAATAATCCGTTATGAGAACCTTGTTCCACCAAAACAGGATGTGCCCAATACATTTTTAAAACACCTCGTTCAATTAATCTATTTTGCCACCAATCTATAACATCATTACATTTTTCTTGTGTAAGATTTTCAAGAGCAGCTTTTGCTCCGGCATAATCAATAATATACGCTCCAGCGCATCGACTTCGTGAAGCTTGATATAAAACTTTTCCTCGTTTAACATCCCAAAACGAAGGGAATTTTTGCGTGGTATTTTCTAATGAAATAATATATTTTGGCTCTAACAATTCGGCTTCTTTAAATACACGTGTAATTTTTTTCTCAAAATTTCCTATAAAACACGGGTCGTTTTCGAACACTATGCCAAATTTATTTTTATTTGCAACTATGCGAGAATACGCAAATATATGATTGAGTGTACAAGAAAGAACTCCGGGACGCATGGTTGAAATGCTTTCAGGAGTAAAATAATCGGTAAGAGTAAGAGTAGGAAACAACGAAGGATCACCATCGGTAATAAGTTCATAGTCTAAATTATGCTTTTGAAACAAGGTTTTAATACGTTTTTCGTGAACCTCATAGCCTTGTTTTGCATGAATTACATATATGCCAACATTTTTATTTATATAGGTCATTGGTGTAGTGTTTTAATAAGTTCGAACAAAATAGTACGCACTAATGGTTCTGAAGACTTTGCATTTTTTTGAACATCAGTATATGTTGTAATTTTTCCATCTGCACAATCTTTACTTTCATTTGTAATAATTGAAATACCAAAACATTGTATATTAGCATGATGAGCAACAATAATTTCGGGCACGGTTGACATGCCTGTAGCATCAGCTCCCCACAAACGAAACATTCTATATTCTGCTGCTGTTTCAAGAGAGGGACCGCTGCTGCCAATATACACGCCTTGATGAACAGGAATTTTGTGTGTTTTCGCTATTGACAATGCTTTTTGAATCAGCATTTTATTATACGTTTCGCTCATATCAGGAAAACGTACTCCAAAAGTATCATAATTTTTTCCACGAAGTGGATGCTCTGGAAAAAAATTTATATGATCGTTAATTATCATAATATCACCTGTTTTGTAATCAGGATTTAATCCTCCACTTGCATTCGACACAAAAAGATATTGTATGCCAAGTTGTTTTAAAACACGTATAGGAAACGTTATTTCAGACATTGAATATCCTTCGTAATAATGCAATCTGCCTTGCATAATAACAGTGGGAACATTGTGTATTACTGTAAACAACAAATTGCCTGCATGTCCTTCAACTGTGGCAATTGGAAAATGGGGAATATCTGCATACGGAATTGAAATTTCTTGTGTAACCTCTTCGCCAAAAGCATGCAAACCACTACCAAGAATAACACAAACAGAAGGAGTTTTATCAATTTTTGAACGAATAAACGTAGCTGCTTCAATTATTTTTTTCATATCAACATTCAATTATTTTTTTGATACAATGAATGTGTTCTAACACTATATTCACTATTCATAAAAGGTGTGTACACACAAATTTCTTCGGAAAACAATGAATTTTGCATAATGTACGCATAGGTGAATGTTCCTTTTTCTTGAAGATTATCATCTTTAAAAAGCTCATATATTTCGGTGCGTAATAAATGTTTGTTAGGTTTTCCACAAAACGGCTGCATAAATCCCTGCACTCCCATAACATTAAGAGTATCAGTATAGGTATATGTATGAATTTCGCATTCAGTATATGTTTTTGTTCCCGAAAAAGAACGTTCATATTGTACATTTGCAATGTTTTCATTTTCAACAGTATATACAGCAGAACCAGTTACATTATACTCAATTTCTTCGGAAATAAGGTTACGCATTGTGCCTGTAAATGAAGTATTACACAAAAATCCTTGCTCATTATATGTGTAATTATATTCTGCAATAATTAAAAATGAATCTAAAACACTATCAATAGATTTATACACTTTATTTGTTGAGTCAATATAAAAATATTCTTTTTTATACGGATTTGATAAACTATTATAACGTACAGTACGGTATAGAGAATCATGCAGTTGTTCTGTAAGAATGATGTCTGTTGTGATATTATTGTAATTCTTTTTTTCGATTCGCGTAAAGAAATCAGAGAATTGATACTCATAATATTGACTTGTTGTAACTTCTTTTTTGTTTACAGGGTTTTGTTTTGAACAATGTGTAAAAAGAATAGTAATTATAGAGAATAGGAAAAAATATCGCATAGTAGTATCTATTATTTTTTGTAAAAATACAAAAAATAGAATGGCATTGGCAATGATAGATTAAAGATTTTACGCAATACATTCATCAAACATTATTGATTTTTATTACATTTGATATCAATTATATACCTATGCATACTCGATTTATATTTATACTCGCAGCAATTGCAATTATTACTGCATGCACTCCAAAAGAAGTTCGGTTTTTTAGAGAAGGTGCTTTGGCTGATTTTGAACTATTGTTGTATGCAGACAGCACTTTTCATCATATATCTCATGCAAAACCACCCATGTATTTTAATGAAAAAGGCAGTTGGCTGATTCAAGATAGTTTATTAGTATTGTGCTACACAAACAGCAGTTATTCAATTGATTGTTCGGTTTTTTTATTGCAAAATGATACATTTCTTATAAGCACATATCAAGAATCTGTATTTTTATATCCAATACAGTCAAGACATAATGCACGAGAATATTCATATCAAGAAATGATGGAATCATTACTTAAATTGTACAACAACAAAACAATTAAAAACAGTATAGGAATTGATTTTTATGCTTCCTCAAAAAACACATTTGAAGCAGTATTTGGACAGCGAAAAACAATGATATCAGAATATTACGATAGTTTTATAAATATTAATATCCTTCAGCATTAAGCCAACGATGATAGGTGCGAGCATTTACCAAATGTTCATCATACTTTTTTGCAAAAACATGATATCCTGAATAATTAGGCTGTGCACAAAAATACAAAAAGCTATGTCGTTCAAAATTCAACACAGCATCAATTCCCGCTTTCGTTGGTGTACATATAGGACCGGGAGGCAATCCTTGATTTTTATATGTATTATAGAGTGATTTTTTTTCTGTATGCACTTTACGCACTCGCTTTAAAGCAAAATCACCCACAGCATATTTTACCGTTGGATCAGCCTGCAATGGCATTTTTATACGCAATCTATTCATATAAACCCCTGCTACTCTTGGTTTTTCATCATTTTTATTTGTTTCCTGATCAACAATTGAAGCAAGCGTCATAACCTCATGTGGCGTTAATCCAATTTGTTGTGCTTTTGAAAGTCGCTCCTGATTCCAGTACAGAGTATATTCGGTGTGCATTCGTTGAAAAAACTGTTGAGCAGATGTATTCCAATTAAAAAAATACGTATCCATCAAAAACATAGAAATAATTGTATATGCCGAAAATCCCAAAGAATCAATATAAGCAGCATTTGTAAGAAGCGACATCATTTCATCATAATCAGCCTCTATGTGCGGTGCAATATCTTTAATTATATCGCGAGCATAGCGTGCAAATCGTATTTGCAGTTTCACGGTTTTTCGTTTTCCTGATCGAAATAATAACACTAAATCCTTTACCGACATTCCATTTTGGATAGTATATAGTCCAGGATACACGCGTTCATTCAGTTTTAAAACATGAGCAAGTAACATAAAATCAATAGAATGTGTGAAATTTAATTCCTCAGAAAGTTGATTTGAGATGGATTGTATATTTGCTCCAGATGGAATTGCAATATCATATAATTCTGCATTATTTTTTGTAAAAACACAGGGACTAAACGCAAGAGAATAAAGTTTCCAAGCAAGTAGTACACAAATAGATAAAGCAATAATACTGTATCGTATGCCTTTATTACGTTTACGTTTTGATTTTTTCATTCGTTTTTATATCAAAATACAAATATAAAAAAACACATATATTTTATGTCATAGTGCACTATGTGTTATACTATTTTTTCAACAAAATTCAGCGTTTTTGCGGTTCATGTTTATTTGATAGCGTAACTAAATACACGCCAATAAAAACAAGAAGCATAGAAAAAAGTTTATACCACGAAAACGCATCTTCACCAA
This sequence comes from Bacteroidales bacterium, assembly GCA_012519815.1. Taxonomy (GTDB): domain Bacteria; phylum Bacteroidota; class Bacteroidia; order Bacteroidales; family UBA1715; genus JAQICB01. The sequence goes on along the minus strand of JAAYPM010000086.1, from coordinate 1,336 downwards.
TAGAAATAGAAATAATACCGGCAACAATTGGCTGCAAATAAATATACACACTCACCGTTGTTGGATTTACATATTTAAGTCCAACAATATTAAGTAAATAGGTTAAAAATGTTGCACCAATAACCACAAATGCAATTGCAGCATACACATACATAGGCATTTCGGCAAAATTAATTTGAAACGTAGGTTCTGCACCATAAAATACAACAGGAAAGCATCCAAATAAAAAAGTATATTTAAGCACCGTAAACGAATCATATTTTTTCATAAGAGGTTTTGTTATCACTAAATACGCTCCATACAGTATTGCATTGCATAAAATTATTATATCGCCAACAGTGTGAGTACCATCAAACTGAGCATTACGAGCTGATAATATGAGAATTACAGCACCAACACCACCAATTATAATACCCAAAACCTTATGTTTTGTTATAGAAAATTTAAGATACAAAGCTGAAAAAATCATAACAAAAAGAGGATTTAATGTCATAATTATTGATGCATTAATAGGACTTGACAAACTAATTCCCCACACCAATAAAGACTGATTTATAGCAACACCAAGTACCCCTGCAATAGCAATTTTACCTATATCTTTTTTAGCAATTTTTTCATGTTTAAAAACTGGTGAAATAGCCAACAATAAAATAAGTGCTCCAAATCCTCTGAGAAAGGCAAGTGCCTGCCATGTTGCATATTCAGGTAAAATTTGCTTTACGGCAACATAATTAACGCCATATAAAACATTTGCTATAAAAATTGCACCATGTGCTTTTATTTTATTTCTCATACAACCAAATCTACATATTTCCTTAAATATTTTAGTACATTTGCGTAAATTTATAATTAAGCATGACTATTTTAGATAAAATAATTGCAAAACGCAAGCATGACGTATCGCAGCAAAAGGAAATGTATTCACATACCACATTTGAAAACATGCCTTTATTTTCGCGACAAACCTTTTCAGCAAAACATGCTATACAAAAAAAAGAAGCTTCGGGCATTATTGCCGAATATAAACGCCGTTCACCTTCAAAAGGCACAATAAATGCACAGGTTTCGGTGCGTGATGTTGTAAATGGCTATGAACGTGCAGGTGCTTCTTGTGTTTCGGTGCTTACTGAACAAACACATTTTGGCGGTTCTCTTGATGATTTACTTGCAGCTCGTGATGTACTTACCATTCCTCTTCTGAGAAAAGATTTTACGGTTGACGAGTTTCAAATACTTGAAGCCCGTGCGTTTGGTGCTGATTTTATTCTTTTAATTGCAGCTGCATTATCAAAGCAAGAAATACAACATTTTACGCAACTTGCACATTCTTTACATT
>JAAYPM010000011.1 GCA_012519815.1 Bacteroidales bacterium | reverse complement strand
TTTCAAGCAAAATGTCAAATTACACCTTTTGACACAGCACGTTCTCTTTCAAAAAAAGTACAAGCTCTTGAACACGAACACTATTCTCCTGTTATTGCACATTTTCTTGATACGCTACAGTAAGCTCTTCATTTTCACGCACATCGTATTCTTTTGAATATACATGTATAAATAATTGTGATACATTTTTTATGCGTATATGAACATATTTAGAATGTACAGAAACTTTAATTAAGGCATTTCTAAATAATATAAAAAATGAATATGATTTCCATTGTTTAGGTAAAATAGGGTTAAATATAAGTTTCCCTTTTTCTACACGCATACCTGCAAATCCTTGTACTATTGCCAACCATGAACCTGACATGCTTGTAATATGCAATCCTTCGTGAGCTTCTTTATTGTAGTCGTCTAAATCAAGTCGAGAGGTTCGTAAATATAGTTCGTATGCTTTGTCAATATTTTGTAATTTTGATGCTACTACAGAGTGAATACAAGGGGAAAGCGATGATTCATGAACGCATCGTGCTTCATAAAAATCAAAATTTCGTCGAATTGTTTCAATATCAAAATCATGTTCAAACATATATAAACCTTGTACAACATCGGCTTGTTTAATATAGCATGATCTTAAAATTCTATCCCATGACCAATGTTGATTTATTGGACGTTCTGCAGATGGAAGTTCGTCAACTGTTTTTTGTTCTTTATCAAGATATCCTTCTTGTTGCAGTATTAATCCATATTGATTATCTGTAGGCAGATATATGTTTTTAGCAATGTCTGTCCACCGTATTATTTCAAGATTTTCATTAAATGTGATTTTTTGTATTAATTGAGCGTATTGTTCTGCTGCCACCCGTTTTATCCAACTAATTATTTCGAGCGTGTAGTTTATACACCAACGTGCAATATAATTAGTGTACCAATTATTGTTTATATTATTTTCGTATTCATTTGGTCCGGTAACACCTAATATCACATATTTTTTTTTGATTTGAGAAAATGACACTCGTTGAGCCCAAAATCTATTAATTGCAATTAAAACTTCTAATCCATATTCAATTAAATATGCTTTATCATCAGTGTAATTAACATAATTATATATTGCATATGCTATAGCACCATTTCTATGTATTTCTTCAAATGTTATTTCCCATTCATTATGACATTCTTCGCCAGTCATAGTAACCATAGGATATAGTGCTGCACCGTTTGTAAAGCCTAATTTTTTGGCATTTTCTATTGCTTGTGGCAATTGATTATATCGATATAACAATAAATTTTTTGAAACTTGTTCGGGCGATGTTGCTAAATAAAAAGGGAGACAAAACGCTTCGGTATCCCAGTATGTTGCACCTCCGTATTTTTCGCCTGTGAATCCTTTTGGTCCTATATTTAATCTACTATCAGCTCCGGTATATGTTTGTTGCAATTGAAAAATCGAAAATCGAATGCCTTGTTGTGCTGCTATATCGCCTTCTATTTGAATATCACTTAGTTCCCATTTCTTTTTCCAAGCATGTATATGTTCTGCATGTAAGTTTGAAAATGTTTTATGAGCAGCATTTTGTAGTCGCTCTTCTGCAATTTTTAGAAGTTCGTTTTCGGCATAGTGTAACGAGGAAACTTGTGTTGCAAGTTTTTCAATTACAACTGTTGTACCTTTTTTCAATACTATTTGAGCATGTTCACAAATATTTTTTTCGTTTGATGTGTATTTTGTTTGAATATCAGTATTATTGGGAGCATAAAATATATTTTTCATGCCTGTTGCTACGGTAAAAACAGGAGCTTTATACGGTGTTTTTTTTGTTTTATCAACTAAAATAGACAGTGTGTCTTTTTGTTTTTGCGTAACAGTTTCCCAAAAAGTTTCATTATAATTAGCATCTTCATTACGCACATCAGACGTAATAAACGAATTTATTTCAAGAGGAACGTCTGAATTAACCGCGGTGATTTTATATTGAATTGCCCCAATTTCCGTATCTACAATGCTTACAAACCGAGTGCTTTCGAGAGTGAGTTGTATTTTATTTGCAAGTTCAATAGTACAAATTCTATGTAATGTGCCATGTTGCATATTTAACGTGCGTTTAAACGAAAGCACTTTAGAACGAGCCAAATCACACATTTCTCCTTGTGCACGAATATGAATATGTGTCCATGATGGAGCATTGAGTACTTTTGCAAAATAATCGGGATACCCATTTTTCCACCATCCAACACGCGTTTTGTCAGGATAAAATACCCCACCTATATAATTTCCTGCAAGTGTTTTTCCCGAATAGCTTTCTTCAAAATTTGCACGTTGCCCCATATGTCCGTTACCAATACTAAAAACACTTTCAGCAATTTGGTGGTTTTCAGGGTTAAATTGATTTTCGATAATGCACCATTCGTGGTTTGTAAAAAGAGATGAAGTTTTCATATTTTAGTATGCAAAAAGTATAACATTATGTGTTTTATTGTTATAAGATTTTTTGATAGTATCATTGATTAAAATTTGTTTAAAGATATGTGTTGTTTTTTTATTTGGACAAATAAAATTCAAAAAAGTTCAATTTTGCGCGTGTTTATACATTAAAAGAACTTCCCAACTTCAATCAATTTCCAAAAAATCTACTCTGTTTACATATTACCACGAAAGTATCATTCCTGTATGCAATAAACGTATTTTAAATTCTTGATAAAACAGAGCGAGTGCTGGCAATTCGGTGCAATGCGAAGGATATATATGTTGAATAGCGTGTGCTTTGAAATAGGCAATTGTTTGCACTGTTTGCTCATCGGGATGTTTTAAATGAAATCCGCCTAATACGGCAAAAACTGATTTTAAACCAGTTACTTTTTTAGCGTATTCTATGGTGTTGCATATACCAGCGTGAGCACAACCACTTATAATAATAAGTTGATTGTTATATCGTATTGCCAATGCCGAATCGTCAGGAACAAAATCAGGGTTATTTGATTCATCAACAAAATTTGTAGTTTTTGCTTCAAAAGATGTTATACGAGGTATTTCGCCTAAAAAATATATAGAATCAGTAATTGCATAGGGTAACGAAGAATAACGAACTGTAAATGAACGTTCTAATTCGCTTTGTGATTGCTGTAAACCAATATAAGACATGCTGTGTTTTCTATATCGTTTTATACAAGATTTAGGATGCGTAATTAATGGTTTGTTGTGAATATATTGTAATCCATTTCCATGATCCCAATGCCCATGGCTTAACACAATTGTGTTAACAGCATTTTGAAGGTTAATTCCTAATTTTTGTGCGTTTTGCAAAAAAACATCTGTATTTCCTGCGTCAAAAAGAATAGAGGTGTTATCATATTCTATGAAATAAGAAAGTCCGTGTTCTGCAAGAAAACCAGACCCAGCCCTATTATCTGTTAAAATCGAAATTCGAATCACCTTACATAAAAATTAAAATGAATGTAAAGATACTGTTTTCATGCTATTTTATACCATAGTATTATGTATATCAACATAAAAAACACAAAATTATAAAAGAATTAAAACAAGTATTTGTGCTAATAAAATTCTAAGAAACATAGTAAACGGATACACCGTTGCATACGCAGTTGCTTGGGCTTGTGAGGGAGCTAATGCGTTTGCAAATTCCAATGCTGGAGGGTCGGTCATTGAGCCTGCCAACATTCCACAAATAGTAAGGTAATTAATTTTCATAAGGCGTGCAATAATCCCAACAATAAGTATAGGCACAACAGAAATAACAGCTCCAAATAGCATCCATGTGTATCCTCCGTTTCGTAATGTTTCCCAAAATTGCGCACCCGAACTTAAACCAACACAACCAAGAAACAACACTATTCCCAATTCGCGAATAAACAGATTGGCACTTGGAGTCATATAAAAATCAAAGGAGCCAATCCGCCCTTTATGTCCTAAAATAAGTGCCACAATGAGCGGTCCACCAGCAAGACCTAATTTAGCAGGCACTGGCAAGCCGGGAATAAAAATAGGAATACTTCCAACCAATACACCAAGAGCAATTCCAATAAAAAGAGGCAATAAATTAGGGTGAGCAAGTGATTTTTGTGAATTTCCTAAATATTGAGTAACCGTATCAATACTTTTTGTGTCGGCAACAACTCGAACAGTATCTCCAAATTCTATGGTAGATTTTTTATGTGGTAAAATTTCGCTTCCCGACCTAAAAATACGAGTAATATTTGCAGGAAATTGTTCAGAAATTCCAATTTGATGCAATGTTTTTCCGGCAATTGCTTTATTTGTTACAACCACATGTCGCATAGTTAAATTACCCGAAATTTCAATTCTATCAGTTTTTTTAATTTCTCCTATTTTTAATTCTAATTCTGCAAAATGTTCTTTTTTTGAAACCCCATATAACATATCATTTTCTAACAATTCTAATTTTTTATGAGGTATAATAAATTCATTATTGCGTAATATTCGAGAAAACACAAATTCTGAATCAAGAAAAACTTGCAGTTGTTCAATTGTTTTTCCTATAATATTTGGGTTTGTTACTTTTACGTGTATTGATGTTACTTTTCCCGAAAGTCCGGTAACTTCATTATCGTATGTTACAACTTCTTGAGAAATACGCACGTTAAAAAACACACGAATCAATATCATCACTAATATAATTCCAATAATTGCAAATGGATAGGCTAATGCATACGCCATTCCTGAAGTGTTAGCGGCAGCAACGCCATCTACAAGCTGTTCTTCGAGCACTAATTGTGCAGCACCTAAACTTGGCGTATTTGTTACCGCTCCACTTAAAATCCCAACAATAACTTCAACATCAATAGAATACATAAAAGAAAGTAACATAGCCATTCCAAATCCTAACAATACAACTATGGTTGATAAAAGATTTAATACTATTCCATTATTTTTAAATGATGATAAAAATCGAGGTCCTATATCTAAGCCTATAGAAAAAATGAACAAAATTAGCCCAAATTCTTTAATAAAATTAAGAGTTTCGGCATTGATTTGTGCTCCAAAATGTCCGAACGCAATACCAGTGAATAATACACCAGCAATTCCAAGTTTAATATTGAAAATCTTTATTTTTCCTAATAAAATTCCTGAAACACTTATAAGAGATAAAAAAATAAATGCAGAAGCAATGCTCTGCTCACCAAAAAAAGATAGCATTTGTGCCTTTAATAAAAAATCAAATTTATAAGCGGCAAATATACTTTTTTTGCACCATACTTCCAATTACAAAGTGTATAAGAAAACACCGCATATTTAATTAATAAACGCAACATATAATGATTCATATTTTCAAAGTATTAAACCATATTTTTTGATGTTGTCAGAATTGTATCTGTCTAAATAATAATCAATAGTTTGAATGTTCATCTTGTGAGCATAGGCATGCAAATATTTTATCCATCGTTGTGCACCATATTCAAAAGCATTTATTACAGTGAAATAAAGTTCATCTTCCATGTCCTCTGCTGTCCATGTTGGTTTATTGTATGTGTGTTGAATACATCGTAATTCTTCTTGAGTAGGAAAGTTGTGATATACAATCCAACTTTCGAGCTTTTCGTAGAGAGCTTTTCGAACTTTTCTATAATCAATACTATCTAAACTTTCTCGCATTCTATCTATATATGCTTCTGTAGATGATTTTGTAACATAATTTTTACTAATTATCATTGCCTCTTCTGCCGAAACGTTCGGATGCAAAAAAAGAACAAACGCAAGTTGTTGCTTTATTGCATTAGGTAATGGGTTGGTTTGTAATTCGGTAATGCCAAAAAAATTGTTGGATAGTTGGTTTTTTTTCATATACATCATCTTTAATTGTCTAACATAAAAATACTTACATACTCTTCAGCAATGCTTTCTTTATAGGAATTAATGCTATTCCAAAAATCCAAATTAAGCATTTCAATACTTCTGTATATTGCAGAAGAAACCGTTGATTTGTAAACCACTAACTGCAATTCCAAATATGTTTGAGTAGGAATACCCGAAGTTGCACCTGTTTGCGTTTCGGTATTACCTTTCGGAATATAACTGTCACTAAAATATATTGTAGAGGGACTGTTTTAATTGCGAATTATACAACCAATAACATTACTTGGACCATTAATTACGCTTATACTATATGAATGGGGCGTATTATATAGTATCACTTTTGCGTTACCAATAAGATTATCAAACACATAGGTGTTTTGCGAGCTTTTTTGCAACACCGTAATATGTTCTTCTTTTTTACATGTTGTAAAAACAGCCACAATAAGAATGAGTAAACTGATTTTTTTCATAATTTCAATTTTTTTACGTTACATACTTTTATACAGCAACACATAGCTTGTGCAAAAACACAAAATGTTCACTATAACATGTGAGTACACGACTCAAAGGAATATAATATTCCTACCAATAAATTTTTTGTTGAAATTCTTACGCCTTCGTAAGTTTCATGTGTCACACAATAATAAGTGTGATAGTTCTATTAAGCATTATGCAACACCGTGCTATATGCTAACCCATAAGTAAGTAAAATAAGTAGATAGTGAGTATTACTATACTCAACTTTTACAAAAGTAACTTTTGTAAGATGGAATGTCAAGGATTTAAAGAAATTTTTTTTCATTCTTTATTATCGGCAGTTTTAGAAGAATTGCTGAGTAAAGCAGTAAGTGTTTTAAATTCTTTTGATGTAAGATTTCGCCATGCTCCAATAGGTATATCAAGCGAAATATTCATGATTCTAATTCTTCGTAAATTAGTAACTTTATAGTTTAAATATTCACACATTCTTCGGATTTGTCGATTAAGTCCTTGAGTAAGAATTATTTTAAAGGTAAATGTGTCAATTTGTTCAACATAACACGAACGAGTTACAATACCTAAAATAGGTACTCCTGTTGCCATTTTTTTTATAAATGATTGTGTAATAGGCTTGTGTACGCGCACAATATATTCTTTTTGATGATTATTGCCTGCACGTAAAATTTTATTTACAATATCACCATCGCTTGTAAGTAAAATCAGTCCTTCACTCATTTTATCAAGTCGCCCAATAGGAAAAATTCGCATAGGGTGATTAATAAAATCAATAATATTGTGTTTTTCGGCACGAGTGTCGGTTGTACATACAATGCCAATAGGTTTGTTGCACATAATATACACGTGGTTTTGTTGTTTCTTGTGCACAGTTTTACCACGAACTTTTACTGTGTCTGTGTATGCAATTTTAGTACCTTGTTCAACCCGCACATTGTTTACTGTAACTAATCCTTGTGCAATTAAAGAATCAGCTTCTCTTCGCGAACAGAAGCCAATTTCGCTTAAATATTTGTTTATTCGCACTAATGTATTCATGTTTTGTACAAAATGCTTATGGTATGTACACACTTATTTTGCGTACAAAGGTACATGCAATATTTACTTTTTGATATAATTGTAATAAAATCATTTTTTTTTACACAATTACATAGTTTTTTTCTATGTTTGTAGGTGCATCGTATTCTACAATAATGTTTAATTTTTTAAATAATTACTAATGACTGATTTTACGTATAAAAAAATGTTTTCCTTAGGGAACGATTCCACGAAATATCGTTTGCTTACAAAAGAATATGTTTCAACAATTTCTGTAGAAGGACGCACAATTTTACAAATTGACCCGAAAGGTTTGGAGTTGCTTGCTGAGGTCGCAATACATGATGTGTCATTTTATTTGCGTTCAGAGCATTTAGCTGGTCTTACAAATATTATAAAAGACCCGCAAGCATCTGATAATGATAAATTTGTTGCCGACACAATGCTCCGAAATCAAGTTATAGCAGCCGAAGGTGAATTGCCAACTTGTCAAGATACTGGAACTGCAATAGTAATTGGTAAAAAAGGTGAAAATGTATGGACAGGAGTTGATGATGCAGAGTTTCTATCAAAAGGAATTTTTACAACATATAAGGAAAAAAACCTTCGCTATTCGCAAGTGGTTGCAACAAATATGTTTGATGAAAAAAATTCAGGAAATAATATGCCTGCGCAAATTGATATTATGGCGGCTTCTGGCAATAGCTATGAATTTATTTTTATTACAAAAGGTGGTGGCTCGGCAAATAAAACATTTTTGTATCAAATGACTAAATCAGTGTTAAATGAAGAGTCGTTTACCGCATTTGTAAAAGAAAAACTACGTGATTTGGGTACTTCGGCATGTCCTCCGTATCATATTGCTTTTGTAATTGGCGGACAGGCTGATACAAATCTTAAAACGGTAAAACTTGCGTCTGCAAAATATTATGATTCTCTTCCTACTTCGGGAAATGAACACGGACAAGCATTTCGTGATTTGGAATGGGAGGCAAAAATTCAAAAAATTGCAGAAGAGTTTGGCGTGGGAGCACAATTTGGCGGAAAAGCATTTGCACACGATATTCGTGTGATTCGTTTACCTCGTCATGCGGCATCGTGTGCTATTGGTTTAGGAGTAAGTTGCAGTGCCGACCGAAATATTAAGGCAAAAATAACGCCTGAGGGTATTTTTATTGAAGAATTAGAAAAAAATCCTGAGAAATTTTTACCCGAAGCGGAATTGGCACTAACTCCTGCGGTTGAAATAAATCTTGACCAACCAATGGAAAAAGTGCTTGCAATTTTAAGTAAATATCCTGTTAAAACACGACTAAGTTTAACTGGAACTTTAGTTGTAGCTCGCGATATTGCTCATGCACAATTTAAAAAATTACTTGATGAAGGCAAACCGCTTCCTGAATATTTAAAACATCATCCTGTGTATTATGCAGGACCTGCAAAAACGCCAAAAGGTATGGCGTCGGGTAGTTTTGGACCTACTACTGCCGGAAGAATGGATTCGTATGTGAATTTGCTTCAAAGCAAAGGTGGTTCTATGATTATGTTAGCAAAAGGAAATCGCTCGGCACAAGTTCGTGAATCGTGTAAAAAATATGGGGGTTTTTATTTAGGCTCTATTGGTGGACCTGCAGCTATTCTTGCTAAGGAAAACATAAAATCATCAGAAGTGATTGATTTTGAGGAGTTAGGAATGGAGGCTGTGCGAAAAATCACCGTAGAAAATTTCCCTGCTTTTATTATTTGTGATGATAAAGGAAATGATTTTTTCTTAGAGTTTTAATGCCTGTTGTTTCTGCTGTTGTTTAGTTGCATACATACTTACAAAAACAAGTTGTATAGCATGGTATATCATTATTGGTAATAGTATAATACCCGAAACCGCTGTGCCTATAAATAATACTTTTGAAATAACTACTCCATGAAGCAATGATTTTTTTGAGCCACAAAAAAGTACGGTAATAGTGTCTTTATAGGTGAAATTAAAAAATGTACATACTTTTTGTAATATAAGAAACGCACAGGCAAACAAGCTAATAACACATAACAAAAGCAGTAAAAATGATAATATAGTTAAAAAAGCAAATTCATTATCTGCAAACGACGAACAAAATGAAGTGTATATAATAAAAAGAATTACTAATTGGTCAAATACTTTAAAGTGCGTAGCATATTTTTGTACAAAATTTCCTAATAGGGGTCTTGCTATCATACCAATAACAATGGGTAATAAAATTTGAAATACAAGTTTGCCATATATTTCGGTTGCGTCAAATGACAGATTTTGCTGAATCATAAAAATTCCCATATATGCGGGTGTTATTAAAATTCCTAAAAGACTCGAAATACTTGCATTAAAAATTCCAGCAGGTATGTTTCCTTGTGCTATAGAAATCATAACAATTGACGAAGATACGGTTGATGGTAATGCTGCTAAAAAAAACAAACTTAACCAAAGATTGCTATTTACAACAAATGGTTTTAGAATAAGCACAAGCAATGGAAATAATATAAACGTTGCACATTGAATAATTACATGCATTTTCCAATTTGTAAGTCCTTGTGCAAATTGTTTTGGAGTGAGTTTTACGCCATAAAAGAAAAAAATAATTGCCACTCCATAGCCAGCAATTTTAGAAGCATTAAAAAACTCTCTGTCAACACCAATAAACGGAAACGCATATGCAAATCCTATTAATACAATAATTGATATAATAAACCAGTCGAACCCAATTTTTTTTAACATAGCTCTTATCTGCTAATTAAAGATTTTTGCATATAAATCATTAATTTCCTTTGAATCAGGATAATCTGCAGCAGCTTTTCGAATCAAAGCATGAGCTTTGTCTGTTTCACCAATTTCAATAAATATTTCAGAAATATTTCTGAGTGCTCTAAAAAAACCGGGGTCAATTGCAAGCACTTTTTCATAATACGCAATGGCTTGTTCGTTATTATTCAAATACTTATAGCAAACAGCAGTGTTGTGTAAAACTAATTTGTTTTGAGGATTTATAGCAAGTGAACGTAAAAATAGTTCAATTGCTGTTTCATATTTTTCTTGTATTCTATAACAATCAGCTAAAAAATATAAAGCTTCTTCATTTTCTGCTTGAAAAGTAAGTGCCTCTGTAAATGCTTCAATTGCCTCATCGATTAAATGTAATTCCGAATAATTTATTCCTAAATTAAATGCAATTTTAAATTCACTTCCGTGTAATTCTTTGTGTTTCAGCAAGCAAGAGATTGCCTGTTCGTGCATTTTTAATGAATAAAACGACACGCTTAATCCATATAACGCTTTTACAGAATGAGGTTTAATTTCTAAAGCTTTAATAAAATTTGTAATAGCTCGTTCATGATCGCCTTGTAGTCCATGTGCAACTGCCACATAGTGCCATGCAATATGCCAGTTGGGATATTCTTGTGCAAGTTTTTCGGCTGTTTGCAACAATTCTTCGAACTTACCTTGTTGTGCAAGTTCTCGCATGCTGATTTCTGAAAGTGCCTTGTCCATATTTACCATTGTCGTTGAAATTGTTCTTGTTTTATACGCTCAGATTCATTTTTTCGCCACCGTAGATATATTTCAGCAAATTTTTCTTGAAAATTATCTTCGGGAGTAGGCGCGTGTAATAATGAAATATCCCCATTTGGGTCTATTAACACATAACTGGGCATTCCTTTAACTCTATATTTTTCTGCAATTTCAGGATTATCTGCCCCATACACAAATGTCCAATTGTATTTCTTTTTATTATTTTTTACGAATGTTGCAAACTTTTCAAAATCAGACTCATAGCTAATAATTAACAGATGTAAATATTTCTGTGTTTTTTTATTCATTTTTTCAATGATTTTATAATGTTGTACACATTCTATATTTTCTGAACGACAAAATCCTATATATACATGTTTTCCTTGAAATTTTGATAATGAAATGGGAATGCTGTCTTGATTATATAAAATAAATTCGGGAGCAGCATCAGATTCTTGCAGCAAGCTGTTTTTTTTCTTAATAGCTTGTGCTATTGCTCTATGTTCGGGAATGTTTGATAAAATAATAAGAGAATCAAGTGTTTGCAACACTGTTTGCCGCGGAAACACCGCAGGTAATTTAAAACAATCATGTAAACATTGTAATAAAATTAATTCTTTTAAGGTATCGTTTCGCAAAGCCATATATTCATCCATACGTTCTTTAAACATAGTAGGACTTTTACCATAAATAATAGATTGCCGCATATCAATGCCCATTTTTTTCATATAATTATTGGTAAGATAATCTTTCCAAACCATTTGTACAAAACTCATATAAGGCGGATTGTAATATGAGGGCGGTATATGTAGTAAATAATTTTTTGTTACACCCATTCTATCACGTTGGTATGCCATGTGTCGCAAGGCATATAATCTATAATTTTTATAATAAGTAAAAAACGGATTTGTATAATTTGCAAAAACACTATCTATTTTTTCTTCGAGTACGTCAACTACTCGTTTATCACGCAAAACAAAAATAATTTGAAAATGTTCGTGTAAAAATGATTCATATATATGATTAAACATAAAAATCTGCATATTTAAATCATGTGCTTGCGGATTTTTAATGCCAAGACTAATATTTTCGGGACTATAAAATGGGTTTAATTCTTCTGCCAATGTTTTTTGTACTAATGGCGGCAAAATAATTTCGTGGATACTGTCTGGTTCGGCAAATAAAAAGCATTTATATATGCCAAGATACATAAAAATTTCTTGCGTATGTCTAAGCGGAAACGAAAATGAAAATTCACCAACACTATCAACATAAAATGTTCCTATTTTTTCTTCGGTAAATGTAAAATAATCACTGTATTGGAATACCGAAATATTCATATGTGCATATTCCAATGCAACGCCTGTAATAGTACATGTTTGCATAAGTGTATCGATTGATTTTCCATACACATTATGATATATACTACTAATACTTATACATAAAAATAAAAATATGTATCTCATGAGATATGTAATTTTCCAGGTATGAAACGACTTACATCAGCTCCAAATCGTATAAGTTCGCGAACAATTGTTGATGACACATGCCCATATTCGGGAGGTGTTACTAAAAAAACTGTTTCTACCTGAGGAAGCAATTCTCGATTCATTTGAGCAATAGATTTTTCGAACTGAAAATCGGTAGTATTTCGCAAGCCACGAAGAATGAAATGAGCTTGTTTTTGTTCGCAATATTCAATAGTAAGAGATGTGTAGGTATCTATTTCAATTTTTATATTATCCGCAAAAATTGATGAAATGTGATTAATGCGTGTTTCGAGCGGAAAAAAATCTTGTTTTGTAGAATTTACACCAATTGCAATTATTATTTTATCAAACAAAGGTAAGGCTCGCTCTAATATAGCATAATGACCTATTGTAAAGGGGTCAAAGCTACCGGGGAATATAGCTATTCTACTATTAGTATTCATATTACAATGAGTTGATTCAATTGCAAAACTACAAAATATTTTAACAGAATTTATGCTTGTGTAGTAAAAGTATGTGTAAAATTATATTAAACAAATGCTTTTATTGTTTTTTTTAAAATTGCAAAAAAACATAGGTACTTTTATTAAAACGTAGTAAAAAGTAATATAAAATTCTTATTTTTACAGAAAAATAATTGATAATCGTATTATTCATGAAACGATATTTTTTTCTTTTTTTCTGTAGTGTTTATACATCTTTTTTGTGTGCACAAAATGATACAAATAGCGTGTTTTTAGAAACGCAACCAATAGATTCAATTGTTCAGGACACTGTTGTTCAAGAACAAAATGTAGTTACAATAGTAGATTCTATTGCTGATAGTCTTGCAGTAATTTCTTCTGTGTTGCTTGACAGTATTGCAACCGACACAACAAACATGGTTCAAATAGATACGCTCACAATTTCCACCGAAACTGATAGTGTGATTTCTATAGAAACCGAGAATATTATTGAGCAAGAAGAATATGTTTCGAAAATTGATATATATACTATTGAAAATACAAATGTAGAAACTGTTATAATTTGCGAAACAACATATAAAGATGTGAGTTTTAAAAACGCTCATGTGCAGCAAGTAATTATTGAAAATAGTTCAATAGAATTTTTTACTATCACAAATTCCTATATCACAAGTCTTATTATTAAAAAATCGCATGTTCAAGACTTATTTATTGATAAATCTGTAATTACCGAACTTATTATTGAAAATTCAGAAATTGAGGAATATAGCACAGAAGCATCAATTATCCGAAGTCAATCTATGTATAAAGAATAATGTAGTGTACATTTTTTACAAAAAACACATATTGTTTATATTGAAAAATTGTTCATTACTTAGTAATAATTATTCATTTATTATCATATATCAGTGTATCTAAATCATAAATGTCTGATTAAATGTGTTTTAGAAAAATCGCTGTGTTTTTAGTAAGTTTTCAACAGTAGGGTAAAAAAAACTATATTTGTCATAGTATTAGAAAAATTATATGTAGTTTTACGTGTTTTTCTTAAAAAGTAAGTATCCTAAAATTTAAAAGTATATACAATATGAAAAGGATTTATTTCTCATTTTTAATGATTTTGACGGCTCTACTTATGAGCTCTCAAGTTTTTTCTCAAATTAATACTGGAGGAACTCCTAAAGTCCCATTTGGTAGTAATTCACGGTACGAATATGGTATTATGCCGACAAACTTACCATCTGGCGGAACATACGGGCAGTCGCAAGATGCTGCAAGTGCATATAATACGTGGAAAACTACGTATGTAGAGTCTTGTTCTGGTGGTAGATTTCGTGTAAAGTTTGATACACCAGGCGAAACCGTATCAGAAGGTATAGCGTATGGCATGTTGCTCTCAGTTTATGCAGCCGATAAAGCGTTATTCGATGGTTTATGGGCGTATTACAAGCAATTTAGAAACGGTAACGGTGTAATGGACTGGAAAATTAATGGTTGTAATGGTGGCGTAGCAAGTTCAGGTGGAGCAACTGATGCCGAACTTGATGCGGCAATGGCACTTATTATTGCATCGGAACAATGGAATAGCACTACGTATAGAAATGATGCAATAACATTAATAAAAACTGTGAAAAACACAGAGATGCATACAAATGGTCAAACACTTAATGGCGACCAGTGGGGAAATCAAAATACATGTAGAAACCCAAGTTACCAGTCGCCTGCATATTATAAACAATATGCCTTAGTTGACACAGATAATGCTTCGTTTTGGGGAACAACCGCAATAAATGCAGCAAGTACTTTATTGCTTGCAAACCGAAATTCAACTTCTGGTTTAGTGAGCAACTGGTGTGATAATAACGGAAATGAGAATACTTGTGGTAACACAGGTTCAGGAGCAAATGGATACGGAGCTGATGCGTGTAGAGCACCATGGCGTACAGCGGTAGATTATTTATGGCACGGAAATGCTGCCTGTGCTGCTTCTAAAGATATTAATACAAAACTTACCGCTTTTGTAAATGGATATGAAGGTCAAATGAAAGGACCTCTTAGCAATAGAAATGTTTCAAATCCTTCTTCTGGTTCATACATAAATGGTTCATATGCCACATTTGCACTGCCTCCTATGACATCATCATCAGCACAGTCAAGTTTAAATAAATGCTATACCGCAGTTGTAGGTTTATCAGGCTCAGATTATTATTTTAACGCTACGGTTCGCTGTCTTACTTTGTTTGTGTTAACAGGAAATTTTTGGGCTCCCGGAGCTTCAGGAGTTGTATTCCCTCCTACAGTAACAAAAGCAGAAACAAATGGCACGGGTACAAGAATTACCCTCACTACAAATAAAACATTACAAACTTCCTCTGTTACAGCATCAACATTTACCTTATATCTTAATAATGTGGCACAAAGTAATGGAATTTCATCTGTGTCTATAAGTGGAGAAACTATTACACTCAATATTGCAACTGCAGCAATACCACAACCGGGACAAACAATTACATTGTCATATTCGGGTTCTGGTGATATTAAGAGTAGCGAGGGGGCTACAATGGAAGCATTTACTAAGCGAGAAGTGTTAAATCTTTTAGAAGGCAATGAAACAATTCTTGATGATTGTGAAGACGGAAATGAATTGAATAATGTTGGTGGTATTTGGTTTACATTTAACGATCAAAAAGACCAAGAAGGTGCATGTCAATCTGGATCAAAAAGTACGGTAACACCTTTAACAAGTTCGTCAAATCCATTTGTTATGTCATCATCGGGATATAATTCTGATTATGCTGTTAAGGCTACCTATACGTTAGGTACAAATTACACTCCTTATGACGGTGGAAGTTGTGCTTCATGGACAAATCCTGCATATATAGGTATTGGAACATGGGTAGATAAGGTGGAAACAAACACTATGGACTGGACAAGTGGTATAGGCGTTAAATTCTGGTATAAAGGTCCAGCATGTGCATTCCAAGTTATTATAGAAGAGGTTGAAGATTATTGTTTTCATAAAAAAGATATTCCTGCAAGTGCTAACTGGACAGAAGTTACCGTGTTGTGGAGCGATTTAGCACAACCAACATGGGGAGTACAAAAAACATTTAGTGCAAAACATGTGCAGAAATTACAATGGCAGTATGAGAAAGGCAATAGTGCTGATAATGGTACTATTTGGATAGATGATGTTCGTATATTAAACATGCCTCCTGTTCCTTTAACAAGTATGACTATAGGAGTGCATCCTGATAGTAAAGTTACAGATCCTTTAAATCTTAAAATAGACGAAACAGATACCTTAGAATTGGCAATTACAACGCAGCCTACAAACGCATCATATCCAGTAGTGTTCTGGTCAAGTTCTGATGAAACGGTTGCAGAAATTGATTATTTAGGTCGTGTGTTTCCAAAAGGATATGGTGAAACAACTATTACAGCTCGTTCAAAAATGCATCAAAGCATTACTGCTACTTATACGGTAAAAGTACCTGCACCATCAGTGCCTCCTACAGGTATTTCATTTAGCCCTACCTCATATACTATTCCAGTAGGAACGACCGATATGTTACTCCCTATTTTTGCACCAATAGGTGTTACCGAAACAGATGTAACATGGAGTTCATCAAATTCAACTATTGCTTCGGTTAATGCAACTGGTGTTGTTACAGGTGTTTCTGTGGGTGGACCAGTTACAATTACTGCAACAAGTAAAACAAAAACAAATGTAAAAGGAACTGCAACTGTTATGGTTGTTGGTGTTGGGGTAGATGAAATAACTGTTGATAAAAATCCAATTACGATGACAATTGGTGAGTCTGAAACAGTAACCGCAACAGTTCTTCCTGCAAATGCAACTAATAAATCTGTTGCTTGGTCAACAACCAATTCTGCAATTGCAACTGTAACAAATGGTGTTATTGCTTCGCAGGGCGTTGGTTCTTGTACAATTCGAGTAACATCAAATGATAATTCATCTAAATATGTTGATATACCTGTTACCGTGAAACCTATTGCAGTAACATCTGTAAGTGTTACTCCAAAAACAGTTTCTTTGGTAGATAAGGCTTCAACAACTCTTTCGGCTACTGTATTACCTTCGGGGGCAGAACAAGGTGTTTCTTGGTCTTCTGCAAATACAAATATTGCAACTGTTGCGAATGGAATTGTAACTGCTACTGGTGTTGGTTCAACAACAATTACAGTTACTTCTACAAGTGATAACACAAAATCAGATATATGTGTTGTAACAGTTACTCCAAAATTAGTAGAGTCTATTACATTAAATCATACTACTCGTTCGTTAATTATTAACGAAACAGCAACGCTTACTGCAACTGTTTCTCCTGCTAATGCTACAGATCCAACGTATGTGTGGAAATCAAGTAATGAGGCAGTTGCTACGGTTAATAGTTCAGGAGTTGTAACTGCTCTTGCAGAAGGTACTGCAAATATTACAGCTACTGCAAATGATGCAAGTGGAAAAGTTGGTATATGTGTGGTAACTGTTTCTCCACGTTTGGTAACAAGTATTTCTGTGTTACCCGCAACTCTTTCATTAGTTATTAATGAAAGTTCAAATCCTTTAACTGCAACAGTTTCTCCTGCTAATGCTACAGATCCAACGTATGTGTGGCAATCGAGTAATACGGCAGTTGCTACGGTTAATAGTTCAGGAGTTGTAACAGCTCTTGCTCAAGGTACTGCAAATATTACAGCTACTGCAAATGATGCAAGTGGAAAAGTTGGTA
>JAAYPM010000085.1 GCA_012519815.1 Bacteroidales bacterium | reverse complement strand
TATCCATTGTGTCCATTTATAATAATCAGGGTCAGTTGTATTAATTTCTCTATCCCAATCATAGCTAAGTCCAATCGCCTTAATTTGTCGTCGGAAGGTATCGCAATTTTTTTGAGTTGTAATTGCAGGGTGCGTACCTGTTTGCATTGCATATTGTTCGGCAGGCAATCCAAACGCATCCCAACCCATTGGGTGCAATACATTAAATCCTTTCATACGCTTATATCGACTTACAATGTCAGAAGCCGTATATCCTTCGGGGTGTCCCACATGCAACCCTGAACCTGATGGATACGGAAACATATCTAAAGCATAAAATTTAGGTTTTGAAGTATCTAAAACAGTCTTAAATGTCTTGTGCTCTTCCCAATAGGCTTGCCATTTCTGTTCAATTTTTGTAAAGGTATATTCCATATCTAATATCTATAAATGAAGTGCGAAAATAGAAAAAATTACGATTATAACAGACATCGTCATCAAAAAACATTACATTTTCATATGCAGAAAAATGAAATTATTGAATAAACATAAGTTTTGTAACCCCCGTTGAACTTCCGTCTTCATTTGTAACGTACACCAAATATATTCCCGTTTGCACTCGCTCTCCATTTAAATTTGTTCCATTCCACAAAGCAACTCCCCCATTTGCAGTACATTCAAACACAAGTTTTCCCGAAATTGTTGTGATTTTCACAATTGCATTAGATGTAGTACCATATATATGTATATTTCCGTAATAATTTTCTCGAACAGGATTTGGCACAACATATAACTCGGAATTTGTAAAAGCACCTTGTGTTGCATCAGAAATAACAGAAACTAAACCCGAATAGGTGCCAAAAAATATTTCCCCTGTTTTTTTATCATAGGCTAAAGACGTAATAGCATTTGAAGGGAGATATGAATTTTCCTTCGTATAATGGGCAATTTGTTCAGTTCCATCAGCAGAAATTACATACACACCAGAGTTTTGCGTAGCAATCCATTTACGATTTGCTCCATCAACTAAAATTGCAGTTATCCACTGAGAACTTAATAGATACCCCACCTCGCCGTCAATTTCAATTTTTATACGAGAAAGTTTTTTTGTATTATCAAACACACGCGAAGGAGAAGTATATGTAGCAATACCTTTATCGGTACCTATCCAAATAGTACCTTCATTATCTTCAACCACGCATGTAGAACGAGCAGCAAACACCCCTTCAGAATCTTCAAGAGAGAGAAACACAAGCTCATCGTCATCTGTATTGTCAAGCGTTTTGTTTTCATAAAAAACAGCTACTTTTTTATTAATTCCCGCCACCCATTTATATCCATTCGCATCTATAATTATTTGTGTCACTAACATATCAGTAGATGAAATATTTGGAAAACTATACGAATACCACGTATTATCAGCTGTTTTTGCCAAAAGAGGTTTAGAGGCATACATATTTAACGCCCACAAATTTCCTTT
This sequence comes from Bacteroidales bacterium, assembly GCA_012519815.1. Classification (GTDB taxonomy): domain Bacteria; phylum Bacteroidota; class Bacteroidia; order Bacteroidales; family UBA1715; genus JAQICB01. The sequence goes on along the minus strand of JAAYPM010000085.1, from coordinate 1,505 downwards.
AGAATCAGACGTCATTCCCGAAATATATTCATGATTATTTTTTGGATGAGCCTGAATTATGCTGTTTTGTGCGAGATACACAGTATTATATTTCCATGATTTATCGGACTGCACCAATCCCCAACCATGTGTACCATAATAATAATCATCAGAAAAAGGCATTGCATGTACCGACAAAGAATTTTTTACAGACCAATTTATATGACTATACCATGTGCCATTAACCATCACATTAAAAAGACCAACATCATATTTATTAGCAGAACCACACACACAGTATAATTTATCATTTTGATACTGTAGGTCAGCTATCATATTAGAATTTAAACCATTCGGATACACTGTTTTAGAGGATTCAAGGTGTGTAATGCCAACATTTCCTACAAGCCAAATATCATTTTTAGAATCAAATGTAATTGCTTTATACACATCAGCAGAATCACTTTGTGGAGTTTCATGAATAAATCGCAACTGCTCTTGTAAAGAATATATACGAACAGAATAATTTGAAAGCACTACAAGTTCATTATGTACCACAGAAATTGATTGCAAATACCCCGGCTGCACTTTAAACGGTTTTCGCACACCTTGACTCAACACATATATACTATCGAGAGCAGCATCAGTTTCATGTTTTACCATATAATATAATGAATTATTAAAATATACCCCTGAATGTATGTTCGCATTTTCATGTAAAGGAATATGTACTTTACTCCATAAAGAAAAATCTGAAATATTATCATTTTTTCGTATAGTATATAAATCTCCTTCTGTTATAACAGCAATAGAATCAGACGATTCTGTAAAAAGGAGTTGAGAAATCGCCACATATTTTCCCGATTCACCAAGTATAGTTGTCGATACAAACGTGTGAGATTCAAGATTATATACAACAAGTCCAAAATCTGTAGCCACATACATAAGAGAATCTTGAAATTGAATATCTCGAATAGTTTTTAGTCCATAAATATCTTTCAAAAAAATTGTAGTTATTTTACGCATTGCATACGAAGGATATTCTATTAAATCTATGGCTCCGCTTTCATATCCTATTGCTATTGTTTTATATTGTTTTGAATAAGCAGAAGTTGTAAGTTTCACATCAGAAAGTCCTTGTACTTTAGAAAATTTACGTATTTCTCCTGTTTCTAATGAATACATCCAAAATCCATTTGTGCTCATTGCCATAATGTGATTATCAACTGCATGTATTTGTTTTACATACTGATATGAAAAATAATCCTTCCACACACCAGGCAATGTTTGTGCTTGAAGTACTGATAAAAATGAGACACATACACACACAAGTAATTTCACATTTTTCATATTTATATATTTTATATGAATTAGGGGCACTAATATTTTATAAATTGCTTTTAAAACAAATTAAAAACCAAAATAAATGATTTTTATTCTTCAAACATAAAAAAAAACACATAAAAATTTAAATGGTAAGAATCTGATAAAAAACACATTAAATATTTTTATTTTTATTTTTATTT
>JAAYPM010000084.1 GCA_012519815.1 Bacteroidales bacterium | reverse complement strand
TCCTTTACAATTTTAAGCTTAAAATCTTCGGAAAAATAACGTTTAATTTTAATACGTTTACCATTTTTTAACATAATGTTTCTGTTTTAAAAACGGTCAACCTATATCAGGGAATGACAGAAAAAAAATGCCATTCTACATTAAGCATTCACCATTAAAAAGTGCGACACTTTTTTGTTTCTTTTTTTTGCTGTAGAACCGAACTTTGCGAAGCAAATGAACTCAACGACTAAAAGGAGTTAAAAAAAGAAAAAATGCTGAGTGGCTATGGTTGAGGGGTCAGTTGAATTAACCTTAGCGTTAGTAAGAGATTTTTTACGCAGAGCCGCAAAAAACGCAAAGAATAGCTTAAAAGATGTGAAGCATAAAACCAAACAATATCCCTTGGCGACTTAGCGGCTTAGCGAGAGATGCTTTACCGCCATGCAAAGACTTTACGTAAAGTACTGTTTTTCTTAGAGTTTTTCGATACACTTAGCGTGTTTGTGGTTTTATTATCGTACTAATTGATAGTCTGTTATCAACAAATCTGCCGATAAATTTAACTTTTCAGCTAATTTTCGTATCATATCTACGGTTAATTTTCGCTTTTTATTTAAAATTTCAGAAACTCTACTTTTACCTCCTATTTCTGGTACTAAATCAATTTGTTTCAATTGCATTTCTTCCATTCGAATACGAATTGCTTCAATTGGGTCTGGAGCAGAAATTGAATACTGCTTTTGCTCATAGTCATCAATTAATAAAGCTAAAATATCAGCATAATCACTTTCTTTTGTACCTATTGCTGCATCAAAAACTTGTTCAAGTTTTTGTAATGCAACTTTATAATCTGATTCGGTTTTTATAGGTTTAATTTCCATGCTGTTAATTTTTAAATTGTATTTGCATCAATTTTATCATGTTCACTGTGTGTTCCTATAAAGCGAACAAAAATCCATTGTTTCTCAAAATTTATCTTTGTTATTAATCGAAATGAATTTCCTTTTATATTAAACACGATTCGTTCATTTTTCAAGATACTTGCAGTTGCATACGTTAATTTTACATCGTGTGGATTTTTCCAAGTAGCATTCATTGCGGTATCATACCATGTTTTCAGATATTGTTCAGTTTCTGGATATTTTTCCCAGTATTTTCGCAATGTACCTTTTGAAAAAATTCTTTGCATTTATTTTATGTTCTTTTTGCAAATATAATACAAAAATTCCCAATACGGGAACTTTTGCATGTGTTTTTTTAATTATGCATTAAGCCACTCAAAATTTAGCATTATTGTAATTTTATATCGCCACTAAGTTCAAAAAAATTTACTAAATAAAACACATTAATCCCGTACACAACGAACAGAAAAACCATTATCCTTATTGCCGTAGCTTCGGTAGACATTGCTGCCATTGTAGATTATGCGACGGTACCATGCATTATTGGTAAGGTGCTCATACTCAGTAACACTCCACCAGAGACCGTAACTATCAATGGTGTCAAAATAACCATTGAAGTTATGGTTGCCACCTGGAAGGGCTGTGAAACAAGTTTCGTTGGTTGCTCCAGTGTTTGGTTTTTTCCAATGTGTAGTGTTTGTTTCTTTTAGTTTACCTCCAGCTACGTTTTTACCTCCCAAATAATCTATCAGTTCTGTCCATTCTGAATCGGTGGGTACGTGCCAACCAGCAGGGCAGAGTTTTCCTGTATTTATAGCATGCCAATTGTATAATGCTCCATAAATGTTGCCATTGTTTATATCATTATTATACCAGCAATAGGCAGCTGAAGATAGATTTTTCCACTCATTATTATCAGTAACATTGGGTATTTTTGTCCCATCATTATACTTTGTGGTTTTTAGATTTTCAGCCATCCAAACTTGCGTACCAATGGTTACTGTGGTATAAACATTACCGTCAATATCGGTAACAGTATCTTTTTTAATTGTGGTTTCTGTTGATTCTTGTGTATTTTTTAGAGTATCATGGTCTTGAGCAAAACTTGTTGCTGAAAATAGTAAAAACACGGTTATCATGCTTGCTTGAAACCACACTTTAATTTTTGCTTTTTTCATGATTTTAATTTTCATGCAATAATAACTCATTTTGTTTTTTAATCGAAATATTCGCTTTGCAAATACTCCGTTGAGTAATTATTTTCAAGCCATTGTTTAAGCAACACAACCTCATCATTCGTAAGATATGAAACAAGTTTTTTTAATTCTTTATGAAAAAGCCCCTTGTCAAAACTTAATTTCTGCAAAATTTGGTACGCATATTCTAACATGGTTTTTACTATTAATTGTGAATTCTATAAATATACAATTTTTAAACAGCGTTTGCAATAAATAATTGTGCAGATTATTAACATTTTTAATGTTATTTTGTTGTTATTGATTCTCAAAGAATTTTGGAATAAAATCATAAAAAAGGATACATTCCTAACGGAATGTAAGAAAAAAAGAAAACATCACATTTCTACCGAGCGATGCAATCCTAACGGATTGCGATACTTAGTAATAATAAGATGTTTATATAAACAATGACATCATAGAAATAATTTTTCATTCCTTAGTTACGTGTGCGTTCTATCCGCATGGGATTTGTTTCAAAATATGGTTTTTAAAAACTAAAAAACCATAAAGAACATCATAAAAAAAAATGCCGCATAACAATATATTACTGTATTGATGTTTGTACGACAGGGTGTATATTTGACAAATAAATTTCTTAATCATTTTTCTAAAAAAACACATGGCAGATTCTCAAGCTACTCAATTAAACACTACGATTCGGAAAGAAAACTCACATGTTTTTGACGTCTTATCGGAAAAGGGGAAAAACATTTTTTTTCCAAAATTAGGAATTTTAGCACAAGCTGCCCAAGCAAAGGGGAAAGCTATTAATGCTACAATTGGAGAGGCTATTGCCGACAATGGTAAATCTATGTATTTAGAAGGATTTGATGCACTTATTTCTGTAGAATCAGAAAACGTTTTTCCTTACACTCCAAGCTATGGGAAGGCTGATTTGCGTGCTCAATGGAAAGATTTTATATATAAGAAAAACCCTTCGTTACAAAATCACGCGATAAGTGTTCCAATTGCAACAAACGGACTAACACACGCAATAAGTATGGCGGCTTACTTATTTGTTGACCCAAATGACTCTGTTATTTTATCTGATTTATACTGGGAAAATTACGATTTAATTTTTAAAAATGCATGTGGTGGGTCTATTACAACGTTTTCATTGTTTAACGACAATGCTTTTAATGTACAGGCTTTTGAACAAGCACTGGTGCAAAATAAAAGTAATAAAATAATAGTATTACTTAATTTCCCTAATAATCCATCAGGATATACACCTACAATTACCGAAATTGATGCAATACAACATTGTATTTTGACACAAGCTGAGGCTGGAAAAAATATTGTTGTGTTAATTGACGATGCGTATTTTGGATTAGTGTATGAGCAAAATATATTTACTGAATCAATTTTTACAAAACTTGCAAATTTACACGAACGAGTGTTAGCGGTAAAAATTGATGGTCCCACAAAAGAGGATTATGTGTGGGGATTTCGAGTAGGATTTATTACATACGGAATAAAAAACGGAACAGCGGCACTATACGAAGCACTTGAGGCAAAAACTGCAGGAGCTATTCGAGGAAATATTTCTAATATAAGCAATATGTCGCAATCTTTACTTATGAAAATATATAAAGATACCGCATACGAATCGTATAAAAAACGCACATATACCACGCTTTACGCACGATACAACACACTTAAAAAAGCATTTCAAGAAATTGAACCAAACACATATTTTAAACCGTTACCATATAATTCAGGATATTTTATGTGTATTCAATTACACGATGGCATTGAAGGAGAAAAAGTTCGTCAGCAATTACTCCAAGTATATTCTACGGGCGTAATTGTGTTTGGAAATATAATTCGTATTGCTTTTTCGGCAGTGCCTGAACATTTGATATACAATCTTGTAAATAATATTGTGGCTGCTTGTGCCGATGTAAAACAATAATATGTATTTACAAACAAGTATGGGAAACATTTCAAAATAATAGGCAACTATTCTCTCATTGCTGAAAAAATTGTATGTTTGACAACCTAAAAGTACAAATATGACAACAAAAGATTTAGCAAAACAAGCAAAACAGGCTTCTATTCAATTAGCAGCACTGCCTACTGATATAAAAAACAAAGCATTAGATGCTATTGCAAAAAAACTTTCTTTGTATGAAAAAGAAATAGTTGCGGCAAATGCAAACGATATTGCACGAAGCAAAAAAGAAAATTTAGAAGCCCCTTTGTTAAAACGTTTGCTATTTAATGAGGAAAAAATAAAAGATGCTATTGATGGTATTCAAAGCCTTATACAACTTGCCGAACCTGTAGGTGAAACCCTTGCAGCAACAGAACTTGATAAGGGGTTGGAACTGTACAAAGTTTCGTGTCCTATTGGAGTTATTGGAGTTATTTTTGAATCTCGTCCCGATGCGTTGGTGCAAATATCAAGTTTGTGTTTAAAAAGTGGAAATGCAGTGCTTTTAAAAGGTGGAAGTGAAGCAAAAGAAACAAATAAAATCCTTGCAAAAATAATTGCAGAAGCTACACAAGAAGCGGGGATTGAAAAAGGTTGGATTCAATTACTTGAAACACGCGATGATGTAAATGAAATGCTGGCACTTGATACCTTTATTGATTTGATTATTCCTCGTGGGTCAAATGAATTTGTAAAATACATCATGAACAATTCAAATATTCCTGTGCTTGGACATGCTGATGGTATTTGTCATGTATATATTGATAATGAAGCTGATATAGATATGGCTGTTTCAGTTTCTGTTGATTCTAAATGCCAATATGTTGCTGTTTGTAATGCCGCCGAAACATTTTTGGTGCATCAAGATATAGCTCACACGTTTTTACCAAAACTTGCACAAGGTCTTGCAAGTCATTCTGTTGAAATATTTGGATGTGAACAAACACAAGCAATTATTTCGTGTGCACCAGCAACAGAAGAAAGTTGGAAAACTGAATATTTAGATTATAAAGTTTCTATAAAAGTGGTTGCCAATATGGACGAGGCGTTGCAACATATTAACACCTATGGCAGTGGACACACTGAATCCATACTAACTAAAAACGCTAAAAAAGTTGAGTTATTTATGAATCTTGCTGATAGTGGAAACGTTTTTTGGAATTGCAGCACACGTTTTAGCGACGGCTTTAGATATGGTTTAGGTGCCGAAGTTGGTATTAGCACAAATAAAATTCATGCTCGCGGACCAGTTGGCTTAGAGGGATTGCTTATTTATAAATGGAAAATAAAAGGAAACGGACATATTGTATCTGATTATTCTACAGGAAAATCTACCTTTACGCATACAAAAATTACTACGCCGTTTACAATATGAAAGCGTTTTATTCTAAATAATAAATTCTTTTAACTCGTTGCGAAACACTTGTAATTACTTCATAAGGAATAGTTTCAAGCTTTTTCGCCATAATAGTTATAGGGTGTTTTTCTCCAAATAAAATTACCTCATCGCCTATTTCGGCATCAACTCCTGTAATATCAATCATGGTAGCATCCATACAAATATTACCTATTATAGGAACCTCAACATTATGCAGCAAAACGGTGCCAACACCATTGCTCAAAGTCCGTCTCAACCCATCTGCATAACCAATAGGAAGCACCGCAATTCGTGAGTCGCGTGTTGTTATTCCAGCACGACTATACCCTACACTTGTGCCAGATGTAATTGAACGTATATGGCTAATATGTGTTTTTAATGTGCTCACATGTCGTGTTTTTTCTTGATTAACCGCACTAATGCCATACAATCCTATTCCCAAGCGAACCATACTATATTGATGTTCCGGAAAGCGTTCTATACCTGCTGAATTTAAAATATGTCGAATGATTGGATACGTACATACTGATTGTATATACGAGCTACATGTTTCAAACAAAGCAATTTGCTCGTGTGTAAACGCATCAAATCGAGCTTCGTCGCTACCAACTAAATGAGAAAAAACTGAAGCAATAACACATTGTGGCACAGCTTTAATTTCTTGCATAAGTTTTGGGAGTTCATGTTCTTGGAATCCGTAACGCACCATGCCCGTATCAATTTTTATATGCACATTATATTGTTTTTCGGGATGTAATGCAGCACAGCGAAACACTTCATGTAAAACAGCAAAATTATAGACTTCAATTTCTAAATTATGAATATATGCAAGTTCAATAGTAGAAATTTCGGGGTTCATAACCACAATTGGAATGGTAATGCCTGCTTTTCTCAGCTCAATTCCCTCGTCAACAAACGCCACTGCTAAATAATCAACTTTTTGATTTTGTAAAATATTTGCTATTTCAAATGTGCCACTTCCATACGAAAAAGCCTTAACCATAATCATAATTTTAGTTTCATCATATAAAAACGATCGGAAATAATTAAGATTATCAATAAGTGCATTCAGATTTATTTCGAGCACCGTATGATGAATTTGCAGTTCGAGCCGTTGTGCTATTTGTTCAAACGCAAAACATCGTGCACCTTTAAGCACAATAAGTTCATTTTCAAACGGTATAGTAGCAATGGCTTGTAAAAAATCGTGAGTATTTTCGAATAACAAATGCTCCGTTTCAATATAATGTGCATATTTTGAAATTTCAGAGCCAATGCCAATAAATCGCGAAATTTCGTGAGCCGCAATAAGTTCAGATATTTCTTTATATAATTCATCATTCGCCATTCCTGTTTGCTGAACATCTGACAAAATAAGTGTTTTTTTGCTATGTTGTTTTTGTTGAGAAAGGAACTCAAGCACTATTCTAATACTTTGCAAATCAGAATTATACGAATCATTAATAATAGTGCAATTATGAATACCTTTTTTTTGTTCCAATCTCATTTCAATTTGAGGGAGGGTTTGAATATGCTCATCAAGGGTTTGTTGTGCCGAAAGAATTGTTGCTGCAATAATGCAATGCACACAATTTTCTAAAGAAGCACTATCCACAAAAGGCACAGTACACACATCTTTTTTTGCATTTTGCACAATGGTAATTTGTGTAGTTTTTGCATCTCTATTTTGCATTTGCACATGAATATTGCCATTTCCGGTTGTGCTCCATGCATATTTTTCGCACGATATGTTTTGAGCAGATGCATGAATCAGTCTATAATCGGCACAATAAATTAAGGATTTCACCTCAGCGAACAGCTTCATTTTTTCAGCAATTTTTTGCTCTATAGACTCAAAATTTTGACTGTGCGCATCGCCAATATTTGTAAAAATGCCAATAGTAGGTTGAATCATTTTTTGCAAATGTTCCATTTCGTGCGGCATAGAAATACCCGCCTCAATAATTGCAATTTGGTGAGCTTCAGACATTAAACTCAAAGAAAGCGGCACTCCTATTTGCGAATTATAGCTTCGTGGACTTCGCACCACAGCATATTCAGCAGAAAGAATATGATGCAACCACTCTTTTACAATTGTTTTACCATTGCTGCCCGTAATAGCAATTACAGGAATAGAAAATTGATTTCGATGATATGCACACAATGTTTGAAATGCCCTAAGAACATTTTCAGACTCCACATAATGAGCATCATCAAACAACGGATATTCACATCCTTTTTCCACCCAAAACAAGGTACATCCTTGTGCATATAAATCAGCTATATACTTATGTCCATTATGGTTTTTACCGGGAATTGCTAAAAACAAAGCATGAGGAATTTGCACAAAACTTCTACTATCAAAATGAATATTTGTAACAATAGCATCTGGTGTTTTAGAGTACAGTACACTATTACTTATATCTGCAATTTGTTTGATTGTGTATGTAAACATTATTTTATTTTTAGTCCAATCACAAGGATATCATCAATTTGTTCGGTCTCCCCCTCTTTCATCCACTGTATAATAGTGTTATTTAAGTATTCCTTTTGATTTTGAATATCCACGTCGTGCATATCAACACATATTTGCTTCAAACGTTTTATCATAAATTTTTTATTCTTTGGTCCGCCAAATTGGTCTTGGTATCCATCAGAAAAAGCGTATATAGTGTCATTTTCATGTAATTGTATATACACAGGCGAAAATGGTTTTTGGTAAACATAAATACCAATAGGCATTCTATCACCTGCAATTTGAATCACATTATAGGTTTTAGCATTTGTCTCAGACACAAATTCTTGTACTTTAACACGTTCATTTTCTTCTACAGTATCAGCATCTGATTTTTCACGCACAATTACGAGAGGATTATTAGCCCCAGAAAAATCGGCAATACGCGTTTGTTCATCATACACACACAAAGAAACATCCATACCATCTTTTTGCTCCCCTTCCTTTCCTGTTTGTCGGAGCGATGTAATGACATACTCTCTCAATCTATTTAAAATAACATGCGATGATATATTACTTGATTCGCTACTAATAATTTCGTTCAAAAACGCCGTGCCCAACATACTCATAAAAGCCCCCGGAACACCATGTCCAGTACAATCGGCAGCCAATATAATTTTTTTACCTCCTTTTTTACCAAGCCAATAAAAATCGCCACTCACAATATCACGAGGTTTAAATAAAATAAACAAATTAGTATCAAACAAATCGTGAAGTATTTCATTTTGAGGGAGAATAGCTTGTTGAATACGACTTGCATAATGAATACTATCAAGAATATTTCGTTGTTGTTCTTCAAGAATAGTTTGCTGTTCAAGAACCCTATTTTTTTGCTGTTCAATTTCTTCTTTTTGTTGTGTTATTTCAATATTTCGAGAAATTAATAATGCATTTGCCTTTCGTTTTTGTAAAAACTGATAAAACACTAATACTAAGAATATTCCAAAAATACCAATTCCGATTTGCAGAGCTAAATTAAATCGTTTTTGTGCAACATTACGTGCTTCCAAATCGCGTTCACGAAGGAGTGCACTTGCAATTTCTTGATCTTTTAATTCCGATTCAAAGCGAATAGAAAGTTGGTCTATTAAACGCTGTGATTCTTTTTGTCGTAAAGAATCATTCATAACATCGTATCGTTGAAGATAATAAAACGCCGTTTCAAAATTATTAATCTGAGCGTATGTTTCTGCAATTCGTTTATACAGCATCAATTCATCTTCTTTTTGATTGAGTTCTATAAACAACTCATTTGCTTCACTAAATAATTCAATTGCTTGTGCATGCTGTCCTATTCGTGCTAACAAAAACGCTTTATTTCGTTTTGCACGGGCAATTTCCGCAGGCATATTAAGATGATTTGCAAGCGTTTCGGCACGATTAAAATGTGATCGGGCTTTATCAAAATCGGGCACTTTTGAATACAAATAAGCAAATCCAATATTACTTGAAGCCTGAATTACTCCGAGAGGATATTGCACCTCTTCGTAGGTTTCCATTGCAATAGTAAGGTAATGAAACAAAGAGTCAATATTTCTACGAGCTTCAAATTGTTCGTAATTATTTCCCTTATATCCTATATAATAGGTACCTATATTTAAGGCAGAATGTGCATATTCAAGTTTATTTCCTGTTTTTTGTTGCAATGTAAAATTGCGCATATAATATTCAAGAGCACGTTCATGTTGTTCCAAAATAGTATAAATATTAGCAATATTATTATAGCACATACCAACTCCATCTTCAAATCCAAGAGAATAAAATATTTCAGTTGCTTCTAAAAAATGTTGTAGAGCCTCTTCGTATCGAGCAACATTAAATAAAAAAACACCTCTTTGTAAATATGCCACGCCCGTCCCTCTTTCATATTCAGCGTGTTTACCAGCTTCTATTGCCTCCTGTGTTACAGTAAGTCCTTCTATATTTAAGCCACGTTCTTGCATAATTGAAGCAATATTGGTAAGCGTTTTATTTAAACCCAAAAAGTTTTTCGCATTACGCCATGATTCAGCCGCAGAATTAAAGATAGAAAGAGCAGTATCCTTCTCGCCCATAGCCACATACACTCGCCCTATTGAATGCAAGACTTCGGCGTGGAGAGAATAAAATTCATACATTTTTGCTTTTGAAACAGCTTTATTATAATACAACAACACAGAATCTATTTCTTGATTTTTATATACATCTTGTGCATGTTCTATTATTTTCAGGGTTTTAAGATACTCGCTCGGATTTTTAATAGAATCAGCATACTCAAACGTTTGAGCTTGTAGGTGTGCAAAGCTCATTACACTCAACACTATGCTACAAAAAACAGTAAAAACTCTCATAATACTATTGTAATTAGAGCAAATATACAGTGTTTGTTTTAAAATCGTGAATCATAATTGAGCTTTATTTATTTTTGATTTTTTTTATGGAACACATAATATAATTGTTTACTTTTGCCTCTGCGGAGGGTATTCTTTTTTTATATGCAAAACATACTAAAAACATTCCTTTAAAACACTAAAAATCTGCTGTTTATAATTTCTCAACAGTTTGGTTATTTAGTTTGTCAATACAATATATTTATCATATAATACATGAGCATTTATTTTTAAAAACATGACATCTTCAAATAAAATCACATGGACTAATTATCAAAAAACGACATTAGCATTAGCAATAATTTCGGCTTTTTTAAATCCGTTTTTACTATCATCTATAAATGTAGCACTTCCATCTATCAATCAAGATTTTAATTTAAAAGCGATAACATTAAGCTGGATTATCACTTCATTTTTATTATCGTCTGCTATATTTTTATTGCCCTTAGGAAAAATAGCTGATACCATTGGCATTAAAAAGATTTTCAGTTTAGGCATCATCGTTTTTACCACAACCACCTTTTTATGCGGTTTTTCATTTTCGGGACATCATCTTATTGCACTTCGTTTTTTACAAGGCATTGGCGGTGCTATGACTATGACTACCTCACCTGCTATTTTAGTTAGTGCGTTTTCACAAAAACATAGAGGACGAGTCTTGGGCATTTCCACCTCTGCCGTGTATATAGGCTTAGCAACAGGTCCATTTATTGGGGGTTTTTTAACACAACATTTAGGGTGGCGTTCAGTGTTTTTTATAACAACTGTAATTGGTATTTTCTCTATTATTATTACATTAAAATATTTAGGAAAAGATACTCCCACAAATCAAAAAATTAACATTCGTCCAACAAGCGTTTTGCTGTATGTAAGTGCCTTAGTATTATTAGTATATGGAGCAAGTATTATTCCAAAAACACAAGGCTGGGGCTTATTAATAGGAGGTTTTGTATTACTTATAACATATATTTTATACGAAAAAAACAACACCACACCACTTATAGATATTGCATTATTTGCAAGAAATAAATTATTTGCGTTTTCAAATGTAGCTGCACTTATAAATTACAGTGCCACCTATGCTATAGTATTTATTTTAAGTTTTTATCTCCAAAAAATAAAATTATTTACGCCCCAAGAAGCAGGCATGATTTTGCTTATTCAACCAATATTAATGGCAAGTATATCGCCTATAGCAGGCAGACTTTCTGATAAAATCCAAGCTCGATTTTTATCATCATTAGGCATGTCATTTTGTGCTTTAGGGCTATTTTTGTTTTCATTTCTCAACGAATCATCTTCGCTTGTTTTTATAGCCCTTACATTAGTTATTGTTGGTATAGGATTTGGTTTTTTCTCATCACCAAACATGAATACAATAATGAGTTCCGTACAAAAAAATCAATATGGCATTGCCTCAGGCGTATCGGCATCTATGCGCGTACTTGGTCAAATTGTGAGCATGACTATTGTTACTTTTTTTATAGCATATTATTTAGGCGATGTTAATATTATGGAAGTAAACAATCACATTTTTATAAAAACTATACATGTAGTATTTATGGTTTTTGGCATAATAGCATCTGCAGGGATTTATTTTTCATTGGCAAGAGGAAAATTGCAGAAATAACAAACAATACATATTTTAATTTACTGAATAGCCAATATGAATTTATGAAGTTCTGCAGTGTAATCTGTTGAGATTTTTGTTTGTAAAAAAAGATTATTTGCATGTTTTTGAATACTATAAAAAACAGAAGCATATTCAACGTTCAATTGATTTGAAAATTTAGGAATAGTGCGTAAACAAAGAATAATGTTTGTAGTATGGTTAAGATATTCTATTTTTTCAGTATTTATGGCAGAACACTCTTCAACATACTGATTAATAAGCATAAATCTTTTCCAAAGTTGCGATAGTACAGACATAGAAATTACATAATGCACAAGAATCATAAGTAAAACGACAAAAACACTCGCAGCGATTATAAAAAATGCATTATATACAGAAAACACTACTTTTTGAGTTTTTTCAACACAAATACCTGCTGTTTTTACAATAATTGTTCTATGCAATGGCGAATTTCCTTGTGTAATTATAAAATTGTTATCAATCGCCACAGTGTCGTTTTCATTACAACGTATCCAACCATTTGGAGTATTATTGGTTAAAAGATTTGCTTGAAACTCTTGATTTAATTGGGTAAGTAACACTAAATCTGTTTTTGAAACCATATAAAAATAAGTCCCCACACAAATTCCTCCTAAAAGAATCATACCAAATATGCACGCAATTTTTTTAAAATGCTTATAAATATAAATTATCCCACACATTTTTTGTAACATTACAAAGTGTTATAAAGATTTAAAAATACACAAACTTTTGTACTTTTGCAATACATTAAAAAATATAACTATGGATTTTGATTTAGGACCTCAAGAAAAATTTTCATTCGGACAATTTTTGTTTGCAAACACATGGTGGCGATTGTGGTGGCGATTGTGGTACCGTAAAGTGCAGGTTCGAGGGTTTAAACATATATACACAAAAAAACCAATGATTGTTACGCCTAATCATCAAAATGCAGCAATAGATGCTCTTGTAATGGTTGGTATTCAAACACGGCAACTTGTGTGGCTTGCACGAGCAGATGTTTTTAAAAGTAAAATAGCACGTTCGTTTTTAAAGTTTTTTGGTGTAATGCCTGTGTATCGCATGCACGATGGGAAAGAATCCTTAGGAAACAATGAGAAAATTTTTCGCAAAGCCGTAGATATCCTTAAAGCAAACAGATTACTTGCAATTTTTCCAGAAGCTACTCATTGGGGTTTTAGACGTTTGCGTCCAATAAAAAAAGCAGTGCCACGCATTGCATTTTTAGCAGAAGATTTAAGTGATACTCCTCTTGATATTCATATTTTGCCCGTTGGTATTTATTACGAAAACTATGTAGGTGTTCGCCAAAATTTATTTGTAAATATTGGTGAACCATTTCCAATAACAGAGTATGTGGAAATGCGGAAAGAAAACGAAAACAAAGCTCAAATTGCACTTCGTGATAGAATTCAAGATGAAATGAAAAAATACATGCTTCATATACCTCACGAAGGCGAGTTGTATTCTATGTACGATGAACTGAGATTTATTTGTGCTGAGTGTGTTGCAGAAAAAAACACATTTCAAGGTTCTTCAATGTATGTTGATTTTCAAATACATTCAAAAGTAATTGAAATTCTTAACACAGCTTTTGAATCAACACCCGATACAATTGAAACTCTTCGTCAAGAAACTGAAAAATATGTACATGGACGAAAAGAACTTCAATATAGAGAAACTATTTTAGCAACACAAGGAGGCGATCCTTTTGATATAATTTGGAATTGTTTAAAACTTTTATGTGGATTTCCAATTTTTTTAGTTGGATTTATTTCTACTGCATTACAATATAAATATGTATATGCATTTGCACAAAAAATAGCAAAAGATGTACAGTTTCACAATTCAATTACATTTGTATTAGGGTTTCTTATTATTCCTATTAGTTATTCTATAATCAGCATAATTGTTGTGCTTTCATGCTCTCTTTCGTGGTGGATGTTTTTTGTAATAGGTGCTATTTTACTTATATGTGCGGTTATTAGTTTGGATTATCGCAGTCTCGCAAAAAAAACCTACCATATGCTTCGATATAAAATTCAAGATTTTACTAACTCAAAAAAACTTACAGATATACAACACCAAAGATCACGTATTATCTCTTTATTTTGCGAATTGTTTTAGAACCTTTTTGTAAGGTTGTTAATAAATAATACTCTAAGAAATAAGCAATAAGATTTTTTACTACAGCAAAAAATTCTAAATTTGCATATACAAAGAGAGTTGAAAAATCAATGCAAACATGTTATTATGGCTCGTTCAAAAGGTTTTGTTGAATTTAATGAAGATTATTGTAAAGGTTGTGAACTCTGCGTTAATGCGTGTCCGTTTAACGTATTAGCAATGTCTGCAAATGTGAATAATAAAGGATATCATTTTAGTTACATGAAAAACTTTGATCAATGTACCGGTTGTCAAAGTTGTGCCTTAGTATGTCCAGATGTTGTAATTACGGTATATAAAATAAAATAAAATAAAATAAATATGGATTCAAATATACGGTTAATGAAAGGTAATGAGGCTATTGCAGAAGCTGCAATTCGACATGGCGTTGATGCGTATTTTGGATATCCTATAACTCCCCAATCTGAAATTATTGAATACTTAGCAAAAGAAGACCCTTTTACAAAACGAAATGGAATGGTAGTGTTGCAAGCTGAAAGCGAAATTGCTGCTATCAACATGGTATATGGTGCTGCAGGCTGTGGCAAAAAAGCTATGACATCATCTTCCAGTCCGGGTATTAGTTTAAAACAAGAAGGTGTTTCGTATCTTGCAGGAGCAGAATTACCATGCGTAATTGTAAATGTTGTGCGTGGCGGACCAGGATTGGGGACAATACAACCAAGTCAAGCAGATTATTTTCAATCGGTTAAAGGCGGCGGGCATGGTGATTATCATATGATTGTGTTAGCTCCGTCAACCGTACAAGAACAATATGACTTTGTGGCTCTTGGATTTGATTTGGCATTTAAATATAGAACTCCGCTGCTTATATTAAGTGATGGGGCAATTGGACAAATGATGGAAAAAGTTGTATTGTCCGAAGAAAAACCTCGCGATAATACAGTCCCTGATTGGGCAATTGTTGGAAAAACACCGAACAGAGAGCGAAACTATATTACTTCGTTATTTCTTGACGCTGAAGTACAAGAAAATCAAAATAAACGTCTGCAAAAAAAATATACTGAAATACGGCAAAACGAGATTCGATTTGAAGAATTTATGACCCACGACGCTGAATATCTTATTGTTGCTTATGGCATTAGTGCTCGTATTTCTCAAAAGGTGGTAGAAACTGCTCGAAATCAAGGAATTAAATTGGGTATGCTAAGGCCAATCACACTATGGCCCTTTCCTTCTAAGCGACTCGTGGAATTGTCTCAACAACTACAAGGTATTTTATGTGTTGAAATGAGTGCAGGGCAAATGGTTGAAGATGTAAAATTAGCTGTTGAATGTAAAATTCCTGTAAAACATTATGGAAGAATGGGAGGAATAATAGCTTCACCAACTGAAGTTTTTGAAAATTTCAAAACACTTTTTTTATAGCATTATGAAAGATTTAGAAGCATATAAAAAAGAACTTTTAGCACAAGGTGCCAAGAAAATTTTTTCTAAAACAAAAAATCTTACCGACACAGCTTTTTCGTATTGCGGCGGCTGTGGACATGGTGTTGCACATCGACTGATAATGGAAGTTGTTGAAGAGCTTGGTATTACTCAAGATACCATTGGCGTTGCTCCTGTTGGCTGCTCGGTAATTGCCTATGAGTTTATGAATATTGATATGATACAGGCGGCTCACTGAAGAGCAACAGCTGTTGCTACTGGAATGAAACGTGTGCTACCCGAAAAATATATGTTTTCGTATCAAGGTGATGGAGATTTAGCTGCAATTGGAACGGGAGAAACGATTCATACCTGTAATAGAGGCGAAAACATTGCAATATTTTTTATAAACAATGGTATTTATGGAATGACTGGTGGACAAATGGCTCCAACCACTCTACCTGGCATGAAATCTTCGACTTCGCCGTATGGACGAAATCTTGACACCATGGGGCACCCTTTGTCTCTTACCGAAATGATTGCTCAATTACATGGAACATACTATGTTACTCGTCAGTCTGTTCATACACCAGCAAATATTCGAAAATGTAAACAAGCTATAAAAAAAGCCTTCGAAAATCAAAAGTTACAAAAAGGACTTAGTTTCGTGGAAATTGTAAGCAACTGCAATTCAGGTTGGAAAATGCCTCCTGTGGAAGCAAATAAATGGATGGAAGAACATATGTTCGCAGCATATCCGCTTGGTGATATTAAATTACCGAAAGAATAAGATGCGTACACCATAACAAATAATACTATGAATGAAGAAATATTAATTGCTGGTTTTGGTGGACAAGGAGTTTTATCTATGGGCAAAATTTTAGCATATGCTGGAATGATGCAAGGTAAAGAAGTATGCTGGATGCCTTCGTACGGTCCAGAAATGCGAGGTGGAACTGCAAACGTTACCGTTATTATTGGTGATAAAACTATATATTCTCCTATTTTACAAACATTTGATACCATTGTAATTCTTAATCAGCAATCTCTTATAAAGTTTGAATCGGCTGTGCGAACAGGCGGAAAACTTTTTTATGATAGTAATGGTCTTAAAACACTGCCAACACGTAAAGATATTTCTATATATCACATTCCAGCAACTGCAAAATCTGCGGAGATGCAAAATCTTAAAATATTTAATATTATGATGCTTGGCGGCTTGCTTGAAAAATTGCCAATTGTAAATAAAAAATTTATTGAACAAGGCTTGTACAAATCATTACCAGAACGTGCTCACAATATGATTCCTTTAAATATGGAAGCTTTTTCTATAGGAGCTAATATTGTTGAAACAATTCACGAAATATAACGATTTGGTCATTTGTCGCAGTTTTGTAATAACTCTGCTTCTACTATCAAACCAAATTCCCTTGCAGTAAGTAAGTCCATGCAATAGTCCCCATGCATTAACATTTGCTTTATTTGTCCGCGAATGTAATAAGAAAAGCCAAATTTATCATCAATTTCGATTGCAGTATTACAGTCGGATAAAGCTGATAATATATTTGATTCTGATTTTTTTAATGAAGATTTGGTAGGAAGTATCCAATTTACACTCATTGGTTGATTATTGAAGTTACCGCGAATAGAATATGAGCTACATTTTACTTTTTCTACTAAACTCACTTTTGCAATAGCACGGTTAACATAGGCAAGAGTAAAATTCTTATTGATTTGAATACTTTTATTAAAGTCAGAGATTGCTTGTTCATATTTCCCATTCATTGCATAAATGTATCCTCTTAAATTGTAATATGTTTCTTTATTTAAGTCAAGATTCTTGATGTCAGAAGTTAACTCTAATGCTGTATTTATATCAGCTAATGCCTCGTCAAAATATCCCAAATTAGTTTTACATTCCGAAAGAGTAAAATATATTGAAGCTAATGATGCTTTATAATAAGCTGTAAGCTGCTCATTTGAAGCTTCTAAAAATCTTGGGTTAATTTTTATTTCAGTTAAAATGCTTTCTTTGTACTTT
Source organism: Bacteroidales bacterium (assembly GCA_012519815.1). Taxonomy (GTDB): domain Bacteria; phylum Bacteroidota; class Bacteroidia; order Bacteroidales; family UBA1715; genus JAQICB01. The sequence continues at coordinate 490 of JAAYPM010000084.1, read as the reverse complement.
AATGACACATTGTATAATTCTATAGCTTTTTCGCATTCGTTTAAAGCAAAATACGCATTTCCTTTAAAAGAAAGCATCATACCATTTTCAGGAAACTTTGCAAGTCCTTTCGAATACATGTCAAGAGCTTTGTAATATTCTTTTAAGTTATAATAACCAACACCCCTTTGATAATAATAACTGGGTTTTGAGGAATCGCAAATATCTTGAATAGCTCCATTTATTTCTGCTATTATTACTTGGTCACTGATGCTACCATTTTCAATTAGTGTTTTTAAAATTGCATAGTCAGAACACGAAGCATCAAGGGCTTCTAAGTTATAAAATGATACAGCCCTATTTAGATACGGTGTGTAATCATTACTATTTAAGGTAATAGCTTTCGTATAGTTATCAATCGCTTTTTGATATTCTTGCATCATATCTAATATTGCTCCCCTAGCATTATATAATGAAAACTGACTACTATCAAGGTCTATAGCTTTTTCGC
>JAAYPM010000083.1 GCA_012519815.1 Bacteroidales bacterium | reverse complement strand
TTAATATCGTTGACTCGCCCGGACATAATCCTAAACCATTACTCGAATTAATAGTAAAAGAATCAGGCTTTTTACAAGGGCAATCTTCTATTAAAGTAACAGGAATCCGGTCGCAGAAATGTTGAGCAGTATGAAAATAAAGATTAGAAATAGGAGATTCTGCAGCCCATGCTCCATGTTGGTAAGCAGCATTAATTCTCAAAATATTACCATTTACATTATCAACATATGGATATGCACCTGTAGTTCCTTTTAATAGTGGGTCAGCGTTCTTGATAAATCCAATCCAATAAAATTCGCCACCAGAAGAACCTGCTAAAGTAACATTTACTGGTAAAGTTGCAACGGGAACAGGGCTTACGTCAGAATATCCTGTTAATTGTGCACTCACACCTGAATAGAGTAAGTTATCAGTATCAGGAGCAAGAACTCCTGATGATACTTTTTGTCCATATACTCCAATTTGATATGTTCCAGTGCTTCCGCCACTTGCAAATGGTGCATAATGCGGTTTAATATAAAAACTTAAACTATCAATTGTTAAATCTTCAAATACCTGTATTTGAATCCATCCTGGATTACCTTCTTGTGCATTTAGAGTTGAAGAAATAGGTTTTACCAAGCCAGCTTTGTTCCCGCTTTCTTCAACATAAACTGTATATGTAGTTCCATTATTTTGAGTAACACCAGCAGAAGGGAACACAGCAGGTTCGTTTTTATAACTTGTTCCTAAATATGTACCACCCACCGCAGAAGTATAATAATCGTATGTTCCAGAGCCATTTACAAATACAGAAAAATTAGGTGCACAAAATGTTTGTCCCGAAGGAACAGTAAAATCGGGAGTATATTGTGTAATAGTAACCTCACCTTCGGCGGGGTCCATTCCACATGGTGAATTTGCACCAACATATGAAATTATAACTTTATATGTAGTTCCAGAAGCACTTGCTTCAGTTGCCGTATATGTTTCGCCAGTAGCTCCAGAAATTTTAGTTCCATTTTTAAACCATTCAAATTTATACGAGCCATTATTTTTAAAACCAGGATTAATAACATAAGAAAAAGGCACACATGTAGAAAAATCCTTTGGCATAACTACTTGTGGTTTAGGGTCAGGAGTAGCACAATTAGGAGGATTATTCATTTTTCGTGCATATGATTCAATTGAGCTTGTCATTCCTAATCCAAGTTGACCAATACTATTACCACCCCATGTCCAAATAGAATTATCAGCTTTTGTAATAAATCCCCAATAGTCGCCATCAGAGATTGACACAACATCAGTTATAGGTAAATTTGCTCCTATTTTAATATATACAGGTGTGGGAGAGCCTGTTGTTGTTCCATTACCAAGATTACCTCCATTATTTGTACCTCCATTATTTCCCCAAGCTACTGCCTTACCATCAAGAGTAACTGCCATTCCAAATCCTTGTCCTGCCGAAATTACTTTTGCTTTTAAAAATGGTTCACCAGTTTCTCCACCGAGCACTCGTGCAGCAAAGTGTCCTGCATATAATCCTGTTCCCGTCATTTGTCCCCACGAAGCGTGTCCCCATGACCATACATATCCATCAGCATCAATAGCCATACCCATAGCATCACCAGCGGTAAGAGAAACAATATTATTTAAAATAGAGCCATCTTCTTCGCGGACAACCGGAGCAGCATATAAATTTGAAACAAGATTTGTTTCCCTTCCTAATTTGTGATCAGCATAACCTCCCCAAGAATACACAGTACCCGTTCCATTTCCATTATCAACTAAGGCATATCCTGTCTCGTCTCCCGCTTCAACCATAATAACATTTTTGAGCGTTTGTCCATTCGCAGTTCTTACATATACAGGAAAAGGACTGTCTGTAGTGGTACCATTACCGAGCTGTCCTTTATCATTTTGTCCCCATGCAACAAGTTCTCCTGTTTCAAGAATTGCATAATTTTCGTCATTCCCTCCTGATATATACACAACTCCGTCTAAAAAACCATCACCATCTTTATCAGTGCCTTCACCTTTTACAACTTGTACAGGAGTTGTAATTACAGCAGCTGGATATGCGGGATTTCCGACTTGTTTATCTTGATTATTTCCCCAGCCCCAAACTGTACCATTACATCCCATAGCTACGAAATGTGCTCCAGAGCCAGCGTCAACTTGTTTAATTGGCAATGCAGCAGCTGGCATAATTACTTCAGTAGGTGTTGATATTATTTCAGCTGTAGTGTTTCCTGTTCCAAGTCCACCAAGAATTGGTGCATGGTTGGGTCCCATTTTATTATTCCCCCATGAAAACACAGCACCATTTGAACAAATCATAACAGAAACAGCATTTCCGCCTGAAATGGTTAAATCTTGTGCGTAAGCAGATGTAGAAATAATAAAAATTGAAATAATTCCGATAAGAAATGCTGGGGTTTTCATATTACAAATTTTTAATACATAATTGCTATTATAGTGATGAAAATTATAAAAACAGTTGATATAACCATTCCCTTTCCTTACATACAATCAGTATTGTTTGCATTACGCAAATGCTAAATTTATAAAGTTTGCATGTCTCTCTCTCTCAAACTGTTTTACTCTTATATGACACTTCTTTTTATAAAAAAGTTGCATCATATTTTTGTTTAATACAATTCCATAAAACTCTCACAATTATGGAATGTATTTACATTTATAAAACAAGTATAAAACTTGCATATAATTGCATTATACAAAAGTATTATAATAAATTGATTTGATATGTTTTTATTGAAAAAAAATAAGACTTGTTGCCATTATTACCATGCCAATAATAAGTCCCCAAATTGCAATATGATGTTCACCGTATTCTTCTGCTGTAGGCAATAATTCATCTAAAGAAATATACACCATAATGCCAGCAACTCCGGCAAAAACATATCCTAAAAGAGCATCATCTAAAAAATGAGATAAAATAAAATAACCAATTAATGCACCAATAGGTTCTGTTAATCCAGAAAGGAAAGAAAGAACAAATGCTTTTTTTCGGTTTTTTGTTGCAAAATAAATAGGTACCGAAACAGCTATACCTTCGGGAATGTTATGAATAGCAATAGCTACAGCAATACTAATACCAAGCGTTGGGTCATGAAGAGCTGCCATAAAAGTTGCTAAACCTTCGGGGAGATTATGAATAGCAATAGCTACAGCCGAAAAAACTCCCATACGCATTAAACGTTTTGTTTGGAATTCTGGCTTAGTTAAATATGCAGTTTTATTCATTTCATGTGGATTTTCTGCAGAAGGAACTAATTTGTCAATAAGTGCAATAATGCCAATTCCTATAAAAAAAGCTATAGTTGTGTAAAGATATCCTTGTTTTTCACCGAACACATTTTGTAAAGATTCGAGAGCTTTTGGAAAAATTTCTATAAATGAAACATATATCATTACTCCTGCGGAAAATCCAAGAGAAGCTGCTAAAAATTTAGGATTTAATGTTTTTTTAAAAAGTGTTATCGCACTACCTATACCAGTAGCTAAACCTGCAAGAAGTGTTAAACTAAAGGCAAATAATACATTATCCATACATATAATTAAAGACCAATAGCAAAACCAATAGCAAAAATTAATCCGCCAGGCATAGAAAATTCTAATGCTTTTTTAGAGGTTTCGCTTAAAACTATTTGAGAATTTTGAATTCTATATTTTTCGTGAGATTCACCAAAAAAATATGAATATCCTCCTTCAATAAAAAAACGATGTGTATTTTTTATTGTCCAACTTTTACCAGCAGTAAGTTGTGCATTTACAACAGGATAAAAGTTAAACAATATTGTTTCTGTTGATTTATCAATAAGTTCAAGATTTAATTCAACATCACGTCCGCCCCCTGAACGTTTATAGGCACCACGCAAAAATGAATTATCAGCATTTGGTAAGTAATATTGTATTTGTAATGAACCTATAGCTCCCCATCCCCCTTGTCCAACACCTATTTCTAAAATATATTGAGGAGTAAATGAATAATACACCCCAATACCCATCATACCAACTACATTATTAATACCAGTACTTATTGTTATACCAAAAGGTTCAAACGATTGAGCTTGTGATTCTTCATTTTGTGCTTTTACATGTATAATTGAACAAAGAAAAAACAAAAGCACGAAAAATTTTGCATGTTTTATATTTTGCATAGATTTAAAATTAATTGCAGATACAAATATATATAATTTTATTATTTTTGAATAAACAATGAATAAAATGATACGAAAATATTGCATTCCTCCCGACAAAATCCAAGAATTAGTTTCACCTATGGGCTATTGTCTTGCATCTGATAAAATTACTGTTGATGGACGTAAAGTTGGATTTATGTATAGAGAAAAACGAGAAGACCCTGATGATAGTGGATGGAGATTTTTAGCAGGAGATGAAACCGAAGAGTATCTTGATAATCATATGAATTTTATGATGTTTGAAGTAAATTATATAGCAAATATAGACCCTGAAATTATTCCGTTTTTAAAACATAAAATAGGTTCCGAATACGAACGAGATGAAAAAACGGGAGATTTTATTAGATATATACCATAAAAAAAGCCTCTGTTTTTCAGAGGCTTGTGGTAACGGGCGGGATCGAACCGCCGACACCAGGATTTTCAGTCCTGTGCTCTACCGACTGAGCTACATTACCTTTTTTCAATGCTGTGCAAAATAATAGAATTTAATTGTAACTTACAAAAAAAAACATTTGTTTTTTAGTTTTATTCGATAAAAAATTATAAATATGTTTTTTTTTAAACTTGAATTCAACTAATAAATGCAACACATTTACTTTTTCTCTCTTTTTGAAATGAAGCGTAGCGGAATGAAAAAAGAGAGAAAAGCCCGAAAGCTTATCTCTCTTAAAATAAAATGTTAGACCTTTGTTTTCGTCAAAAAAACAATTATGAGGCATTTAACATTAGAACAAAGATATGCATTAAAAGCATATTTAGAGTGTGGAAAATCAAAAAATGAAACGGCTGAACTTTTAGGTATTGATCGTAGTACTGTTTATAGAGAGCTAAAAAGAAACAGCGGTAAACAAAGGCAGTATAATCCTGATTTTGCCCAAGAACTGGCAGAAGAAAGAAAAGAACGTCTTTGTATAAATCGAAAATTTAATTCCGAAATGCAAAAACTTGTTGATAACTGGATTAGGGAAGAACAGTGGTCTCCTGAGCAAATTAAAGGTTTTTGTGATAGGGAAAAGATAAAAATGGTTTCTCACGAGAGAATTTACCAATACATCAGAAAAGATAAGAGCGAAGGGGGAGATTTATATAAATATTTACGACATCGTTTAAAACATAGGAAACGCCCTGTTTCGGGAAAACACGAAGTGATAAAAAACAAAGTTTCTATTGATGACAGACCTGATGTAATCAACAATAAAGAGCGTTTTGGAGATTGGGAAATAGATCTTATTGTAGGAAAAAATAATAAAGGAGCAATGGTGACTCTTGTTGAAAGACAAACAGCTATGATAATGATACGCAAGCTTAAAAATGGTAAAAATGCAGATAGTCTTGCAGATACTGTTATTGATATGTTATTGCCTTACAAAGATGTGGTAAAATCCATAACAAGCGACAATGGGGCAGAGTTTGCCAGACATCAGAAAATAGCAGAAAAGCTAAACACAAAATTTTATTTTGCACATCCTTATGCTTCTTGGGAAAGAGGTTTAAGCGAATATTCCAATAAATTAATCAGGCAATATATCCCTAAAAAAATAAATTTTAATACCTTTGATGAAGAATATGTAAAACAAGTTCAATATAAAATTAATCGAAGACCGAGGAAAAATTTAAATTTTAAGAATCCTAAGCAAGTGTTTTATAAATGTGTCGCATTTGCTTGTTAAATCTACGCAATATTAAATTCATCTGTTTTATTTGTTTTGCAGAATTTTTTTGTTCATTTTTGCAAAATCTAAAACCCATTTAGACAAACTATGGAGAATATATATATAATTCTTGCCTCGCTTGCAGCGTACCTTATGGGCTCTGTGCCTACATCTGTTTGGATTGGAAAAATTTTTTATGGAATAGATATTCGAAACTATGGAAGTGGTAATGCTGGCACAACAAATACATTCCGTGTGTTAGGCAAAAAAGCTGGTATTCCAGTATTTATAATTGATGTATGTAAAGCATTTTTTCCAGCAAAATTTGTAGTTTTCTTTCCGTATTTAATAGCAGGAACACCACAATATGTAAATATGCAGTTGTTGTTTGGTGTGATTGCGGTAATTGGACATATTTTTCCGATTTACGCAAAACTTAAAGGCGGCAAAGGAGTGGCTTCTTTGTTGGGAGTAGCACTTGCAATTGCTCCGTTTGCAGCCTTTGTTTCTTTTATTGTGTTTTTAATTACATTGCTTATAACTAAGTATGTATCACTTAGTTCTCTTATGGCAGGATTCTCTTTTCCTATTATGATTATTTTAGTAGGAAAAACTACGATTATTTCTCTTATGTTTTTTTCGGTACTACTTTCGGTGCTGCTTGTGTTAACACATAAAAAAAATATTGAAAGATTAATTCGTCGCGAAGAAAACAAAGCATATCTTTTCAAAAAACGAAAGTAAACTTTGTTAAATTTCCCAGAAAACATTTGTTTATATTATTTTATTTTTTCATCTTGTATCTTATTTTATTTTTTTTAATAAAACACAAGTCATGAAAAAGTTATCTATATGCCTATTGTTTTTTGCGAGTTTCCTTGCTCCTCATCTAAGTTATTCCCAAAGAGTTATGGAAGATTTAGACCGCGGCTTATATGTAATGCGTTCTGGCAATGGTAATTTTTTAAGCTGGCGACTTTTGGGTACAGAATATCAAACTGGTATAGGGTTTAACATTTATAGAAATAATACTAAAATAAATTCAACGCCTATAACTACCAAAACTAATTACTATGATAATGGTGCAGCAACTTCAGCAACTTATACTGTTCGGGCTGTGGTTAATGGCGTAGAGCAAGCTGCTTCTAAGCAAAAATCGGTAATCAACGGAAAGTATTTACGTATTCCGCTTAATGTGCCTGCTGGTGGCACCACCCCCGATGGAGTTGCTTATACATATTCTCCTAACGACTGCTCGGTGGGCGATTTAGATGGCGATGGAGAGTATGAAATTATTGTAAAATGGGATCCTTCTAATGCAAAAGATAATTCGCAAAGCGGACACACAGGAAACGTGTTTATAGATGCTTACAAATTAGATGGCACATTTTTATGGCGGATAGATTTAGGAAAAAATATACGTGCTGGCGCCCATTATACGCAGTTTTTAGTGTATGATTTTGATAGTGATGGCAAAGCCGAAATTGCTTTTAAAACTGCTCCCGGCACAAAAGGTGGCGATGGGAATTTTTTAAAAAAAGGACCCGCAGCCTCGGCTAATCATTCTACTGATTATAGAAATTCATCGGGTTATATATTGAGCGGACCCGAATATCTTACAATATTTAACGGAGAAACTGGTGCCGAAATGCAAACCATAAATTATATACCCGAACGAGGAAATGTTTCTAACTGGGGCGATAATTATGGCAATAGGGTAGATAGATTTTTGGCTGCGGTAGCATATTTAGATGGCAAAAAGCCAAGTATGGTATTTACGCGCGGATATTATACCCGCACCGTGTTGGCTGCTTTCGATTGGGACGGGGTAAATCTTTCGCACCGCTGGACGTTTGATTCGGGAACTAATTCTTCTAACGCATATTACGGACAAGGAAATCATAACTTAGCCGTGGGCGACTTAGATGGCGATGGCTATGATGAAATTCAATTTGGTAGTATGGCGATAGACCACGATGGCAAAGGGCTATATTCTACCCGACTTGGACATGGCGATGCCGGACACTTAACTAATATGGACCCAACGCGACCGGGATTGCAATTTTTTATGCCCCACGAATCGGCGAATGGCAGTTCTATACCTGCCTGCGATTTTAGAGATGCAAAAACTGGAGAAGTGCTCTGGAGAAAAGAAGGAACGGGCGATTTTGGGCGAGGACTGTGTATGGATATAGACCCAAATCATTTAGGCTACGAATGTTGGTATTCGGGTGGAGAAGGTGTATATAATTGCAAAGGACAATTATTATATCCTAATTTCCCAATTTCTACTGGAAGTTCGCAATCTATAAATTTTGGAATATGGTGGGATGGCGATTTGCTACGCGAAATTTTAGATAAAGCTGTTATTAATAAGTTTAACCATGCTACAAAAGGTAGCGACCGCCTCCTTACGATTTATAACGAAGGGGGGGCTGATATAAATGGTACAAAATCAAACCCATGCTTAGTAGCTGATATTTGGGGCGACTGGCGTGAGGAGGTTATATTTAGAGCTTCTACCAACGATGCTTTATTACTATTTTCTACTACCTACGAAACTAACGAAATGCTCTATACGCTTATGCACGACCCTACATATAGGTTAGCCATAGCGTGGCAAAACGTAGCATATAATCAACCTCCACACCCAGGATTTTATTTGGGCGTAGGTATGAATCCTGCTCCTAAACCTACTATTGTGTATGCTAATGCTAATGATGGAGAGCCAACATTTGATCAAGGAAATGATGCCTGCGAACCTGTTGGCTGGGCTACTCAAAATGGAGGCGTTACTGGAGGTGGCACGGTAGCACCTGTTATAGTGTCTAATTATACAGAATTGCAAAATGCTATAAATAATACTTCGGTTAAAGTAATTCATATTAATGGCACTATCGATGTTTCTGGCAAAAGAATCAATATGCAAGACCAAAGTGGAAAATCTATTATTGGGTTGGCAGGATCGCGTTTAATAACGAATGATTTAACAAAAGATAATTCAGGCGTTTTTTATATTAAACGAGTTACAAATCTTATTATTCGCAATATTATTTTTGAAGGTCCCGGAGCTTATGATACTGATGGATATGATTTATTATGTTTAGATAATTGTCAAAATGTATGGGTTGACCATTGTGAGTTTTTAGATGGTATGGACGGAAATTTTGATATAAAAAACATGTCTGATTATATATCAGTTACGTGGTGTAAATTTGCATATAACAAACCTGCTATTCCCGGCGGTTCGGGTGGTTCTAACGACCATCGATATTCAAATTTAATTGGCTCATCTGATGGTGCTACTGGCGATAGAAATAAATTAAATGTAACCTTTCAATATTGTCAGTGGGGTGAAGGCTGTAAGGAACGTATGCCTCGAATTAGATATGGTAAAATTCACATGGTAAATAATCTTTTTAATAGTTCAGTTTCAAATCATTGTATTCGTGCTGCTTTTGAAGCAAATGTATTGGTAGAAGGTAATTATTTTGATAATCAAACAAAACCTATTGATTTATACGATGCTTCGGCAATTGTAACGGAACGTAATAATTATTATGTGAACTGTTCGGGGACTTCTCGTGGAACTGCGTTTACACCGCCATATTCTTTGTCAATATGTGCAGCTGTTGATGTTAAAGATATTGTTCTTGCATGTGTGGGGGCTACATTAACTACTACAAATGGTTGTTCTTCATGTTCAGATAAACAGGCAATTGTGTATGATTGCAATGGTGTTGAAAATGGGTCTGCGTATCTTGATAATTGCAACAGATGCGTGGGCGGCACTACGGGTAAGTATCCGTGTAATACAACCTTAACTCCTGGCACATATACTATAAAACCTTTGCATGTAAATTTATGTTTATCAGCCCAAGGAGATTTCACACAACAAACTTGCAACCAGAGCACAGAACAAATATGGGACATTCAAAAAAACGGTGATTATTATAGAATTTTTTCGCCCGAAAAAAATGCATATATCAGTTATGCTGAAGCCGTAAATGGCGCCAATATTGGATTTAACGCTGGCGAACATATAGATTTTATATTCGAAACATATACCGATGGGTCTATTATAATAATTCCTGTAGAGAACCAAACTAAAGCATTTGATGTGTTTGAACGCTCTACACAAGTGGGAGGAATTATTAGCCTCTGGGATAGAAATGCGGAACAATGGCAACGATTCTCATTTACTTCGGTGCAAGGCGAGTTTGATTGTAATAATACATGGAATGGTACTGCGTATATAGATTTTTGTGGAATATGTGTAGGCGGAACTACGAACAAAGAAGCATGTCCTTATATTGAAGCTGAATCGTCTTGTGATTTTACGGGAAGCATAGACAATAATCATACAGGATTTTCGGGTGAAGGATTTGTGAATGTAGATAACAGAATAGGTTCATACATAACTATATATGTATATGCGGAATCAGCGGGAGATGAGCTTATTCATGTAAAATATGCAAATGGTACCACATCTACACGAAGTTGCAGAATTATAGTGAATGACCAAACAGCAATACAACAAATAGAATTTCCATCTACTGGTGCGTGGGCTGAATGGCAACAGATTTCGTTCACTGTTTCTCTTGTACAAGGAGTTAATTATATTACCATAGAGTCGCTGTTGGCAGAGGGAGGTCCTAATTTTGATGCATTTGGTGTAAGTAATAATGTGCGTTCATTAGATTGTGCAGAATCTACCTATTCTTTAACACAGGGCTGGAACTTAATTTCTACGCATTTGTTACCATTAAGTGGAGCATGTGATAATGCGTGGTGTGTGGAGTCATTTTTTACAAATACTGCTATACGTATGGTGAAAGATATGAACGGTTTTTGGTTGCGCTCGCAAGCTGATGAATTTCAGTCGTTTACTTCCATTTCTCCGCATAAAGGTTACATGGTATATGCGCAATCTGCTGCTAATTTTACGGTAAAAGGTATAGTAGCACCACAGACCGCTCAAATCTATCAACAAGGCTGGAATCTTATAGGGTATCCGGGGTGTAATCAAGCTAACAATTGTGCAAATTATTCTATATCTGAATTATTTAACGCAACAAATTGTCAACACATAAAAAACTTTGATGGGTTTTGGATACCAAATGGAACACAAAATTCTATTCAAAATTTTGAAATAGGAAAGGGATATTGGTTTAAAAAGTAATGTTTCATTTTTATTATGTACTGGCATTTTAATAAACATAAAAAAACTGAGTTTAAGCATATAAAACAATTTTCTATATCAAAAAACATATAGCAAAATATAAAAATGTGTCGTATGAAATATAAAAATATACTATTTGTTTTACTATTATTTTATAGTACTTGTGCTTTTTCACAATATACTATTACTAATGTAATTCATGACTTTAATATTACAGATGAATCTTGAACTAAATATACTAAACCAACACATTCTACAACTCAAAAATATGAAGGTACTGGGTCTATTTTTGTTGATATAAATGGATGGGCACATTGTGGAGTTAATAACAGTCAAAATTGGAGTTCATACAATTATTTAATTATGTATATACTACTGAAGCAAATGTAAACGTAAAATTAGCTTTGGATTATGAAGGGTATATGGGAGTTCCTATAACTTTTTTACATAAATTTAATCCAGACCAATTTGAACTCATTAAATTCAGAAAAGGGAATAATGGTAAAGACTTATCAATAAACGGAAAATGCCCTTATTTTAGAATAATAATTAGGAACAAGCGAATAAACAAATCAACTCAAAAAAATTGCATAACATACCAAGAATTGTTTTTGTTTGATTAAACATTAAAATTATGGTAAAAAACACTTCAATTTTATTAGGAGATTATTTTGATACTTTTATAGAAACTAAAAAAGCAGAACTTGTAAAAGAACTGAAAAAAGGGGAGAGGTCAGAATTCGTAAAAGACTTCAATAGAGATGATGTATTAAAAACACTTCATCAAAAACACATTTCGCAAAGCCCACCCCGTAACATTTTGATGTAAAATGATAGTGTGTATTGAAAATCTTGTTATTTTTACCACGTAAATTTTTATAACTATGACAAAATCTTGCATTTCTGTTGGGCTAATTCAACAAGCTAATTCTCATTCGGTACAAAATAATATCGAAAAAACATGTAAAAATATACAAGAATGTGCCCAAAATGGTGCACAATTAGTTGTGTTACAAGAATTACATAATAGTCTGTATTTTTGCCAATCTCAAGATGCAAACGTATTTGATTTGGCTGAAACTATTCCCGGACCTTCTACAAAAATATATAGTGATGTTGCCAAAAAACATGGAATTGTGTTGGTAACTTCTTTGTTTGAAAAACGCACTGCTGGTATATATCATAACACGGCGGTTGTGTTTGATACTGATGGCTCTATTGCTGGAATGTATAGAAAAATGCATATTCCCGATGACCCTGCATATTACGAAAAGTTTTATTTTACGCCGGGTGATATGGGATTTACGCCTATAAAAACATCTCTTGGAACGTTGGGTGTGCTTATATGTTGGGACCAATGGTTTCCCGAAGCTGCACGTTTAATGGCATTGCAAGGTGCCGAAATTCTTATTTATCCAACAGCTATAGGCTGGGAAAGTACTGATGATGATGCGGAAAAAACGCGACAACGAAATGCATGGATTATTTCTCAACAAGCACATGCGGTTGCAAATGGAATACCTGTAATTGCGGTAAATCGCTGTGGTTTCGAAGAAGATTCTACGGGCGTAACGCAAGGAATTGAATTTTGGGGAAGTAGTTTTGTAGCAGGGCAGCAAGGCGAAATTTTATGCGAATTGCCCACTGATAAGGAAAAAAATGCAGTAGCTACTATTACTATGTCTCGAACGGAGTCGGTAAGGCGAATTTGGCCTTATTTTCGAGATAGACGAATAGATGCGTATCAAAATATCACAAAACGTTTTATTGATTCTACCGACAAATAGATAAAAAGCGTGCATCTGCAAAACATAATTATCAAAAAAATATGTAGTTTTGTCTATTATTAGTAGAGTCGTTTTTGTCGAAACCAAATCTACAAAAAAGAGAAAGTAAAACTCACTTTCTTTTCTTTGATTTTTATCAAACAACAATGATTGTAAACATTAAAACATGTCAACAAAAGAAAAAAAAATGATAATCTTTTCAGCTCCTTCAGGCTCTGGAAAATCAACTATCATTAACTATTTATTAAAAAAAGGTTTTCCTATAGAATTTTCTATTTCAGCAACTACACGTGAACCACGTGGTACAGAAAAGGAGGGAGTGGAATATTATTTTTTAACATTGCAAGAATTTAAAAATCGTATTAAAAACGATGAGTTTTTAGAATACGAAGAGGTGTATGAAAATAGATTTTACGGAACATTACGTTCAGAATGTGAACGCATTTGGAATGAAGGTAAACTTGTGGTGTTTGATGTTGATGTTGCAGGCGGTATTCGTTTAAAAAAATTATTTGCTGATAAAGCTCTTGCTATTTTTGTAAAACTTCCTTCTATTGAAGAACTTGAACAAAGATTACGAAAACGAAATACTGAATCAGAAGAAGAATTACAAAAACGATTAGCAAAAGCAAGTCATGAAATGACATTTTCATATATGTTTGATAATGTTGTTCTTAACGATGATTTGAAAAGTGTATGCACACAGGTTGAAGAATTAGTGTTAAACTTTTTACAATAAGTTAATTTTTATTATATTTGTGCTTGCGTTTTGCTGAATTAAAAAATAGAAATTATTAAAATATGTATTATGAAAAAAATCACACTGTTTTTATTGCTTTCTTTGGGAGCTTTTGTAGGATATTCACAAGGTGATATTAAAAATGTATCGTACTTTACTATTTCATGGAATAGACCAATTCGCAGCTTTGGTGAAGATGTGGATCGTCCACAATCCAAAAATAGGTTTAAAACATTTAAAGAAGATAAAGATGCAAATCATTATGGTGGTGCATTAGATTTTGGAGCGATTTTTTACATTCACCCAACAGGAATTATTGACGGCTTTAAGGCTGGTATTATGGTTGACTTTTTAGATTTAGGTGCAAATTATTTTCGATATACCGATGAAAAAACAAAAGTTGAAGCTATACCAGGTAATCCCGGAAACACAGTATTTGTAGAAGATGTAACATGTAACGATTTAACAGCTCGTTTTTCAATGAATGTTGGTGCAATAGCAACATTTAGTCCTGCAAAAAAATTCTATATTGATATTTTTGGTAAACTTCGTCCAACATTTGGTGTGCATTATCAAAAAATAATTCAATATTATGATGGTACAAATTATTATCCTGAAAAACCTAATACTATTATTACTTGGAAGCAAGTACAAGAAGATACAGGTTTAGGTTTTGGTATTAATACATCATTTGGATTAAACCTTCGCTATGCACGATTTATATTGGGTTCAGAGTTTGTTATGGGAACTTTAAAATTAAAGTATGATGACATTCGCAATGATAAAAAAGTATATGACCAATATTTAAAAGTTAAATTAGGATTTTTCTTTAGCGACAAATAATATAATAGTATATTAATTAATACAAGGCATCGGTTTTCGATGCCTTTTTTTTTGAATATGAAAGTCGGTTTATATTTTGGATCATTTAATCCAATACATATTGGGCATTTAGCAATTGCTAATTATATGGTCGAATTTTCTGATATTGATGAATTGTGGTTTGTTATTTCACCACAAAACCCTGAAAAATCTAAAGCAACTCTTTTATATGATTACGACAGATATGAAATGGTTGAGCGTGCAATTAAGGGTTTTGACACAATGAAAGCAAGCACAGTAGAATTTGCGCTACCAAAACCATCATATACTATTGTAACACTTACACATCTAAGCACTATTTACAAACAGTATGAATTTTGTTTAATTATGGGAGGCGATAATCTATGTACATTTAAAAAATGGAGAAATTATCAGTATATTCTTGATAATTTTAAACTGTACGTATATTCTCGTCCTAATTATGATATTCCTTCGGAGTTTAAAAATCATCCTTCTGTACGTTATTTTAATGCACCTCTTATGGAAATTTCTTCGAGTTTCATTCGTCAAAGTATTAAAAAAAATAAAAACATAAAAGCTTTTATGCCACAAGATGCATGGGAATATTTAGAAAAAATGAATTTTTATAAAACTTAAATGGTTTATTTTCAGTATAAAAGTAGTATTATTGTGCATATTTATTTGAGTTGAGTAGTTAGAATGATTTCATCAATTTTTTTTCAAGGGATAATAATCGGTATTTTAGTATCTATTCCTATGGGACCTATTGGGGTTCTTTGTGTGCAAAGAACACTTCAACAAGGGAGAAAATCAGGTTTTATTTCTGGTATTGGAGCAGCATCTGCTGATTCTTTTTTTGCGGCAATTGCCGGATTTGGAGTAACATTTGTTTCAAGTTTCTTCGAAAACAATCAGTTCTATATAATGTTAGCAGGAGCTTTGGTATTGATTTTTTTTGGATTGCGTTTGTTTTTTACAAATGCAATTACGCAAGTACGAAAACTTCGATTGAAAAAAAACAATTACCTATCCGACTATGTTTCTGTCTTTTTCCTAACACTTTCTAATCCAATAACAATTATCTTTTTTGGACTTGTATTTGCAGGAATTGGCTTTGTGAAAAATAATCCTCATTCATTTTTAATAGTAATTGCAGGCATATTTACAGGTGCAATTGCATGGTGGTTTTTACTTTCATCAGTGGTAAATATGTTTCGCAAATATTTTCGTCTAAGAATCATTTTTTACATCAACAGATTTGCAGGAGTGCTTATTGTTATGTTTGGAATAATTGCTGCTTTTAGTGCATTTTATCCAGAAATAGGACGAAGTCAGTTTAAAGATTCAAAAATTGTGAACTTCTCAAACAAAATTCAAGATACTATTAAATAACTCATGATTGATTTCTCTGAAACTATATGTGCTATTGCTACAGGTCCGGGTAAAGGTGCTATTTCAATAATTAGAATAAGCGGAACAAAAGCAAAATCAATTGTGTCCAACATGTTCACTCCAGCTTCAAAATCTTCTGTTTGGATGAATCAAGCTAACACATTTCATTATGGCACTATTACAAAACAAAACAAAATAATTGATGATGTACTTGTGTCTGTATTTACCGCCCCAAAATCATATACAGGCGAAGATACTATAGAAATCAACTGCCATGCGTCTTTATATATTCAAAATGAAATTTTAAAAATGCTTATTGATGCTGGTGCTCGTCTTGCCAATCCGGGAGAGTTTACTATGCGTGCATATTTTAATGGTAAGTTAGATTTATCACAAGCTGAAGCTGTTGCCGATATTCTTGCCTCATCAACCGAAGCAAGTCATACATTGGCAATGTCGCAAATGAAAGGCGGATATGCTGCTGAATTACAAGAATTAAGAAAAGCATTGTTGCACTTTTTAGCAATGTTAGAATTAGAACTCGATTTTAGCGAAGAGGAGGTAGAATTTGCCGACAGAAACGAATTGCAAACACTTGTAGTTGAAATTATGCAGCGTGTGTCAAAACTATTGCAATCGTTTGAACTTGGAAATGCAATAAAACACGGAATTCCTGTATGTATTGTAGGCGAACCAAATGTTGGAAAATCAACATTATTGAATGTTATTTTAAATGAAGATAAAGCAATTGTATCTGAAATTCCAGGCACAACGCGTGATATTATTGAAGATTCACTCGTAATTAATGGCGTTACGTTTAGATTTATTGATACAGCAGGTATTCGAGAAACCTCTGATACAATTGAACGCATGGGTATTGACCGCACGTTTCAAAAAATTGAACAAGCCTCTTTTGTGCTTCTGTTAGTTGATGCAACAGCACCGCTTCAATCTATTAAAAATCATATAAAAGAAATTAAAACACGAATTTCTGCAACTCAAAAAATTATAGTTGTAATAAATAAAATTGATGTTGCAACTGACTTGCAATTAGAACAACATTGCAATGATATGCTTTCAGAACACCTTTCAGAGCAGGATAGCATAGTGTGTATTTCTGCAAAAAAGAAACAAAACATTCAACAACTTATTGATATACTTGTAGGCGACGTGCAATATGACACTATTAGCCAGCATGATGCAATTGTTACCAATATTCGTCATTTTGAAGCATTGCAACACGCACATACCGCCCTTGAACATGTTTTACATGGATTAGAAACAAAACTTTCCAATGATTTAGTAAGTCTTGAATTGCGTCAGGTACTTCATCATATTGGTTCTATTACAGGAAACATATCAAACGATGAAATGTTAGGGCATATCTTTGAAAATTTTTGTATTGGAAAATAATGCTTAATGAAAGCAATGCCATTCAACATTCATCATTAAAACACATTCCATTCATTGTGGCATGTAGGGGCGTCCCTATGTGAACACCCGTTCATTGCCTATGTGGGCGACCGTTTTTAAATTTATTAAACCGTTTAAACGGTTAATTGGAAAATATATTTCTCATTGCCCATGGTTTAAACCATGGGCTATAAATTGCACCCAATGTTTTTTAATGGATTTATCCATTTTCTATTATTTCAATCTCCTCTTCCGTCAAACCATATAATTCATACACCATGAGGTCGATTTCGCGTTCTAAGGCGGTGGTGTCTTTGTTATGTTCTTTGGTGTGTAAGATTTTCTCTATTAATGTTACAACGTTTTGCAGCTTGGCGAAGTGGCGGAAATCGAAGCACAAATGTTCAGTTTTGCACAAAAGTTCAATCGAAGAACTGCCGTTGAATTTAGCACTAAACCCGCCATTTTGCCAAACTGTTGTTATAGGCATACCCCTTTTCTCGGTTGTTTGGTTGAGCGTTAAGAAGCCATTCTCTTTTGCAATTTTGGCTTTGTGCGGTTGTATTGTGCGAATTGCAAATGTGTATGGCTTGTTTGTCATAATCCGTTTACTTTGAAAATAAGTACACACAATGCTTTGTCAAATTTATGGTAAATTTTTTCTTCTTCTTTCTTATCAAGAATCGTGTACTTAAATCCTTTTTT
>JAAYPM010000082.1 GCA_012519815.1 Bacteroidales bacterium | reverse complement strand
AGCACCAACAGCCACAACCTCGTCAGGATTAACTCCTTTTGAAGGTGTTTTACCAAAGAAATCTTCTACTTTTTGTTGAACAGCAGGTATGCGAGTAGAACCTCCTACAAGAATAATTTCATCAATATCTGATTTTGATAAACCTGCGTCTTTTAATGCTTGTTCACAAGGTTTAATTACCGCATTTATAAGTTTATCTGATAATTGTTCAAACTGTGCACGCGTTAAAGTTTTTACCAAATGTTTTGGAATACCATCAACAGGCATAATATATGGTAAATTTATTTCGGTGCTTGCCGTACTTGACAATTCAACTTTTGCTTTTTCAGCAGCTTCTTTTAAACGTTGTAAAGCCATAGGATCTTTCCGTAAATCAGGTCCTTCTGATTTTTTAAACTCATCTGCCAACCAGTCAATAATTACTTGGTCAAAGTCATCTCCTCCTAAGTGCGTGTCGCCATTTGTAGAGCGAACTTCATATACACCATCGCCTAATTCAAGAATTGAAATATCAAATGTACCTCCACCAAGGTCAAATACTGCAACTTTAACATCGTTATTTTTTTTGTCTAAACCATAGGCTAAAGCAGCGGCAGTAGGCTCATTAATAATTCGTTTTACTGTTAAACCAGCAATTTCACCAGCTTCTTTTGTAGCCTGACGTTGCGAATCGTTAAAAAATGCAGGAACAGTAATAACCGCTTCTGTAACTTGTTGACCTAAATAATCTTCGGCAGTTTTTTTCATTTTTTGAAGCACCATTGCCGAAATTTCTTGCGGCGAAAATTGTCTGTCATCAATTTGAACACGTGGCGTGTTATTATCGCCTTTTACTACGCCATATGGCATTCTACTTGCTTCTTCGGCTACAGCATCGTATGATTCTCCCATAAATCGTTTTATTGAATTTATAGTTTTTTCTGGATTTGTAATAGCCTGACGTTTTGCAGGGTCTCCAATTTTTCGTTCTCCATTTTCAACAAATGCAACCATTGAAGGAGTTGTTCTTTTTCCTTCGTTATTAGGAATCACAACAGGCTCGTTTCCTTCCATTACAGAAACACATGAATTTGTTGTGCCTAAATCAATACCAATAATTTTTCACATTATTGCTTTTTTAAAAATTTGAATTCGTTTTTCATCTTGTAATCAATTGATATGCCACATATAATCTATGAAATTGTGTCACCGTTTTTTGAATTTATTGCATAAGAACTGACAGTCAGCATGACATTTCGACACTTAAAACAAATCTTTAAGTCCTTTTTCAGAAAATGATGTTGTAGATTTTGCAATGTATATTCCACCTGCGGCAATGCAAAATCCTAATAATGCACCTACATACACGTCCATAAAAAAATGCTGTAATACATACATTCGTGAAAAACCTACGGCACATGCTAAACAAAATAAGAGAATATGATACAGCGATTTTTTTGTTTGATATGAAAGCACCGTTGCAAGTCCAAAAATTGTTATAGAATGTCCCGAAGGAAAGGAAAAATGCTTTGCATAGGTAAAATCTGGCATTATATGCGAAAACTGCTCAAGTGAAAAATATGCGGTAGGTCTTACAAAATCTGGAAAAACAAAGTGTTTTAATACAAAACTGCTTATAAGTAATAAAAGTCCGACAAGCATAATTTCAAATGTTTTTTTATATGAAAAAAATAACATAATAAGTCCAACAAGTAAATATACAAGTCCGTTGCCCACCTCAGTAAACAACACAAAAAAAGCATCAAGACTTTGGTTAGCATAGCGATTAATAGCCAATACTATATCGCCTTTTGCAAAAAAAACAAGCAAAAATAATCCAACAAAAGCAAACGCCCCCATACAATATATAAATACATTATGTTTTAAAAAGTTACGCATCTGTCTATATGTTTTTAATGGAATACGTGCATTTTTGTATATATAGAATCTCGTTCAACTGGTATTTTTCGAGCATCTCGAATTAATTGAACCATTTGTTCTTGTGTCATAGAAGGATTTGTATCTTCGGCACCTGCCATTGAATATATTTTAGTTGAATCATTAATTGTTCCATCAAAATCATTCACGCCAAATTCAAGACTTAATTGAGCTAAATCTTTTCCAAGCATAGGCCAATACGCTTTAATGTGGGGAATATTATCTAAAAAAATTCGTGCAATTGCAAAATTTCGTAAATCCTCTATCCACGACACCTCTACATTAACATGCAATATATTATTTTCTTTTTTATATTTAAGAGGGATAAATGCCTGAAAACCAGAAGTTTTATCTTGCAATTTTCGTAAACGATTCATATGATCAATTCTATGTTCGTATGATTCTAAATGACCATATAATATAGTAGCATTTGTTTTTATATCTATAGAATGTGCAATTTCATGAATTTTAAGCCATTCTGCAGATTTTGTTTTAGAAGGACAAATTTGTGCACGTAAATCTTCGTCAAAAATTTCAGCACCGCCACCGGGCATTGAATCTAATCCGGCTGCTTGCAATTGAGTAAGTGTTTCTTGTAACGACAATTTACTTTTAATAGCCATATATTCTATTTCAATAGCCGTAAATGCCTTTATATGTAGCGTAGGACGGATTTTTTTAATAGCTTGTAATAAATCACAATAAAAATCTAAACCTCTATCGGGATGCACGCCACCAACAATGTGAACCTCAGTTATTGCATCTTCAGGAATACTAAGAATTTTATCACACATTTGTTGTATAGTCATTTCCCAAGTTTGAGATTCTCCTTTTTTACGAGCATATGAGCAAAACACACAATCGTGAATACAGATATTTGTAGGTTCGATATGTATATTTTTATTAAAATACACATGATTGTTATGTTTATGCGTACATATATAATTAGCTAAAACTCCAAGAAAAGAAATATCAGCTTCCTGATATAAAATGTTACAGTCATCTGTGCTAATTCTTTGAAAATCAATTATTTTTTTTGCAATATTTT
>JAAYPM010000081.1 GCA_012519815.1 Bacteroidales bacterium | reverse complement strand
ATTATAAAAAGCCACTTTTGTTATATTACCCGCCGTAGAAGATGCTGTTGCTGCAAAATTAACAGTTGCAGGAGCATTAAATGTAGTAGAAGCGGTAGGGGCAGTAATAGCTACACTTACTGGAGACAGTTGGCACTCCCATACGGTTATATTAGAGCTACCTGAACTATTGTATCCTTCTGATTCCATAATTTGGTAGTCCCACACTCTCCCCATAGACATTCCTCCAATTTGTTCCCATGCAGCCACATGATTTGCAAATGTAATTGTTCCAGAAGAGCGTTGTTCTACACGCACGCTCCAATATTGCGTAAATGTTGCATTTCCTACAATTGAGGGTTTATTTTCTCTTAGTCCAGTGTACATTTTATACGTACCTCCGTCTGATGTGTATGTGCCTTTATATTCCACGCCACTTGTGTTTCCAGGCGGTTCCCATGCACCATGTTTTTCGCATACATAATATTCAATAAGCGGTTCTTTTGTCCAACCGTATAAGGCTAAAAAACCATTGCTTCCACCATCATAACTCCCTTCAAAACACACAACCCTATCGGCTCTTCCGGGGTTCCACCCTTTTCCAGCTGTGAAATTTAAGGTGTTGTTCCAAACTGTACTGTAATTTCCATCTGGTCCTAATGTCATAGAAGCACCATCATTAGGATTTTCTGTCCAAAATGAGTAGAAAAAGCCATCATGAGTTCCTTGTGTATTTGTAGTAATTGTTTGCGAAGTAGCATTGTAAAAACAACCACAGATACACAAAAGTAGTAAGATGGTTTTGCTTTGTTTTAAAGTGAAAAACATATGTTTCATATTTCGTTTGGTTTATAGGTTTATAGACAATAATCTTATACAACACAAATTTATTATGTATTTATTATTTTGAATGGTAAAATTTGTTCAGATAGTTCGAATATTAATTCGTGTTTTTAAAAGTCGTCTAAATTGCTGATTTTGATAGCTATTGCGGTTTTTAGTGAGCGAAAAGTCCTGCTTTTTGGTACGATTTTCAGAGTGGAGAATGGAGGGTGTTTAGGAAATAATACTATGTTTTGAGGTTAATTCAATGTATGGAATAATCATTTCTTCCATTGATATACCGCCATGTTGAAAGCTATTTCTGTAATATTTTGCATAATGATTAAAATTATTTGGGTAGGCAAAAAAATCATGTTCTTGTGCAAAAATATACGAAGCATGCATGTGTGTGGTTGGTAAAAATGCTTGCTGTGGCTTTTTTATTTCAAATACTTCTTTTGGATTATATTGCAGTGCCTTGCCTTGTTTATATCGTAAGTTTGTGGTTATTGATTTATCGCCAATCACTTTTATAGGATTTTGCACACGAATTGAACCATGGTCTGTGGTAATAATAAGTTTATATTGATTGTGTGCTAATTCTCGAATAAGTTCAAAAAGAGCAGAATGTTGAAACCACGAAAGAATTAAAGAACGATACGCAGATTCATTTGATGCAAGCTCTTTAATTATGTCCATTTCGGTACGACTATGCGAGAGTGTATCAACAAAATTATACACAATTACTGAAAATTGGTGCTGCGAAATTTGATGTAATTTTTCTGTGATTTTCCTACCGGGATGAATAGCAGAAATTTTTTCAAAAAAGAATTTATCGGTATATCCTAATCGTTTAAGTTGGGAGGTTAATAATTGTTCTTCATATTTATTTTTACCTTCATCATCATCATCGTTTTTCCATATATCGGGATATAATTTTGCAATTTCCGAAGGCATTAAACCCGAAAATAGTGCATTTCGTGCATATTGTGTGGTTGTTGGTAAAATGCTATAATATAATGAATCAACGTCAATTGTATAAAGATCTTTTAGCAAAGGACGAATTGCAAGCCAATGGTCATAGCGTAAATTATCAATCACTAAAAGCATTGTTTTTTGTTTCGGAGAAATATTGTTAAACACTCTGTTTTTAATAAGTGTTTGCGAAAGTATAGGTGCTTCTGAAGTGTTTGCAAACCATGAAAGATAATTACGTTGTATATATTTTGCAAACGAAAGATTTGCTTCTAACTTCTGCATATGCAAAACTTCGTCCATACCTCTATCTTTGGACTGTTCGAGCTGCAATTCCCAGAATGAGATTTTTTTATACACTTCAATCCATTCTTCCCATGTATGTGCATTTGAAATTTCAATTCCTAATTGCGAAAACTCTATTTGGTACTTGCTCGTTGTTTCTTGTGTAATTAAATGTTTGCTTTCAAGATTTTTTTTAAGTGTTAAAAGAATTTGATTTGGATTGACAGGTTTTATTAAGTAATCGCTTATTTTAGAACCTATTGCAGCTTCCATAATATCCTCGGCTTCACTTTTAGTAATCATAATTACAGGAATGTCGGGACTAATTTGTTTTATTTGACTTAGTGCATCTATTCCACTAATTCCGGGCATTTGTTCATCTAAAAAAACAATATCAAAATGTTCTTCAGACACTTTTTCTATGGCATTTGCACCATCGTGAACAGGAGTAACAGAATAGCCCTTTGATTCTAAAAAAATAATATGTGGTTTTAGAAGTTCAATTTCATCGTCTGCCCAAAGGATTTTTATTGATTTCATAGATTTGTATAGTATGGAAACTGCAAAAAGTTATTGTATATAATTTTCATAGAAAAACTCAAGATATTGGTCAATATTTTTTTGAGCCAATAGCGTTGCATAATTAGTTGTATCAATAATACAATGATTTGTAAATATTTTTTCAACACCTTCAAACACTTCATCACTATATTTAATAAGTTCGTAGTAGTTGAATGCTTGAGTATTATGAACAAATGGTTCAACAACAAGCATAGAATATTTTCGGTCAATTTCTTTAATTGAAATAGAGAAATTAAAGTTGGTAAAATAATCTAAATTGTAATTTATCATATTAAAACGAATTCGATTTATATCCACAAATTCGCTTTGTACAATAATTGCATATATATGAGCTGCGTTATTTGAAAACACAAACGGATTACTTTTTTCTATTTCTTGTTCAGTATTTTGCGTGTTTGTTGGTGAAGTTGATGTGTGTGTAAGAATGTGTTCAGCATCTTCAACTTCCTCACTTAATTGTTCTATATATGCAAGTATAGACTTTGCAAATTGAACAGTTTCTGTGTCTTTATATGTCGTTATAAACGTATTCATGCTTTGTTTAAGTTGTTCAACGCCATATAATTTTCCGTGTGCAAGTGCATGCAAAAATGCTATTTTAGGATGTAACTCAGATTCAATATTTTGTTCGAGTGCCGTGTTTGTAAGTTGAATAACATCTGAAAATTTATTTTGTATATATGCTCTATATGCTGTGGAATATAGCTTTTCTTCTTCTTTTATTTTATTTCTATATTCTTTCATAAATGAAGGGTCGGTAAGCGCTTTTGCATAATTTGTGTGTGGAAATTGCTCGATAGTCATATTTTTATACAACTCTGCTTTATCAAATAATCGTTCGTCTAAACAAATAGTGTGTAAATAATACAATGCGATAGGAGTAAATTCACTATTTGGAAATCGTGTTATAAAACTTTCTAAGGTTTCAATTGCTTTTTTGTTATCTTCAATGCTGTTATGATATATCATACCTAAAGAAAACAAACTATTTTCTATGCGTTTTGTCGAAACTTCTTTAAGAGAATCGGAGAGTGGTAAATTTTTCAAATAATAACTTCGAGATTTTATACTTAAAGGCTTTTCGTCAACAACATTATCTTCAGTATTTTCAGTATCTTCTGTGATTTCATCTGCGCCCCAATTGTTTTTTTCTTTAGATTTTGTACGCCAATTATCTTCTAATTTTCTATCGCCCCACCTTGTAATAAATTCAGTTTTTCCAAATGTTACCGCAGTTTCATTATAGAAATACCATTTTCCAGTAAGATTTTGATTGTTTACACCAAAATCTTGTACATACATCATTGATTGTAAACGCAGATCTTCCTCTCGTCTTCGTTGTTCATCTTCACGTTTTTGAATATCAGCAATTATATTGTCTATATATTCAAGTCGTTCTTTTTCAGGCATATTTGCAATTCTTTGCAAACTATCTTCATCATGCACCACATAATATTCTCGTGCAAGTGCATTTAAATTTTGTGTGCGTATTTGTATAGCATCATAATTCCGCACATCTTTTGAAATAATAGAGTGGCATGAATCATAATATGGTTGCGAATTGATATAGTGACGTTGTGTATAAAAAATTTCACCTATTGCTAAGTACGACATCGCTTTTTGGAATGATTCAGACGTGCTGTGTTTTAGAGATAATAAATAATTTTCTAATGCTTTTTTTTCATTATCATCTTGATAATAAATATTGGCAAGTGCATAGTAAATTTGATCTTGGTAATCTTTATTATTAACATCGCGCAGTAATTTATTGAGTAAGCGAATAATTTCTGTACTTGCGCCACCTCCGTCATAAGCCGTTGCTTGTTTTATACGCGATTGGAATGTCATTTCATAATTTGGATTTAATGCTTCTACTTGTTTGTAGAGAGCAATAGCTTCGCTGCTTTTGTTAATTTCCTGATGTAATTGAGCTAAAATAAAGGTGTAACGAATTTTTGTTTTTTTCTTACGTACTTCGCTTTGTGCTATTTCTAACATCGAAATAGCATCATCAAATTTCTCCTGATCAATGTATATATCGGCAAAAAGTGCATGAAGTTGAGCAGAAAGTTTTTTTGGGAAATTTTTATCTGTCAAGCATGTTGCAAGTAACTCCAATGCTTCTTCAACTTGATTACGTTCTATTTTTACCTGAGCCAAACCCAACATAGCTTTATAGCGAATAGGGTCGGTTTTATATTCGGTTATGATATATTCATAATTTTTTTGAGCTTCAGTATATTCTTGTTTGTAAAACAAAGCATTACCAAGTAATAAATATGCTTCTTTTACCCACTTATTATATTCTTTTTTAGCATAAAAATCCTTTTGTTTTTGCGTGGTTGGTTTTCCTTTTTGTGCCGGACGTGCTGTTAAAGAGTGATTTTTAATAAGTGTAGAAGCCTTTAGTATAGCCCTGTCCATATCAGAAGATGCCTGTGAAATACTATTTTTATCTTTATAATAAAAAACAGGCAAAATAGTATTGTATGGCTCGTTAAAATTTTGTTCTATTTTTAAAATGCCTGACTTAAACGCTTCTCTTCCATTAAAATAAATGTTGTATCGCGATACAATAGTATGGTAATTACGCGTAATAAAAGTATTTTTTTGTGTGCTACAAGAAATTCCTGTTAACAACACTAATACGTATAAATAAACAAATATTTTTCTGTGCACCTGTTTTTAATGTTTTGAATATAAACTACCAAATAACAAAAATATTTTCCCGCTACCAAAATATAGTATGATTAGTTTTGAGACTGATAATAAAATTTTAAATTTGCACAAATTTACACGATTGCTTCGATTTAACAATAAAAAATAAAATCTGTTGCAGATTCGTTCATCTTTTTATCATTATAACATAAACAATACACTATGAAATTAATTTTTAAATTTTTCATCGTTGGGATTTTATTTGCTTCGTGTTCTGGAGCTAACAAACAGGAAAAATTAATTCCTATCGATGCAGATTTTGTTGGAGTTGTAGACTTGCCAAAAATTGGCGTTAAAAGCAAAATGTATGCAAATAAATCGTTTGCAATGTTTGACGTATTGTCTGAATCATTAGATAATGAAACGTTTTCAATACTTGCAAATGGTATTTTGCGTGACAGAAACGAATCGGGAATTAGTACAACTTCTCCTCTTTACTTTTATCTAATGTCTGAACAATCATACGGAGCTGTTGTTGTATCACTTTCAAACAACACCAAATTTGCCGACTATCTTGAGCTGCACTTGTCTGATGATTTTACAAAAGAAGAAAAAAAAGATGTGGTTTTATATACAGATGAACGAAATGAAGTAATTGCATTTAATTCAAAAACAGCATGTTTTATTCAATTACAAGGCGTGTATTCTACAGATTTTATTGCAAGTTTATTTGCACTTGAAACTGAAAAATCAATAGTGTCGCACGATGCTTGTATGTCGTTTCTCAATAAAAATCACGATGTGGCAATGTTTGTACAATCTGAAAAACTGTTTGATTTAGCAGGAAAAGAAGAAGTAAAGAAAAGTATAAATATGTGGGGAGGGGATATTACTTTAGAAGAATTTCGTGATAGCTATTTGTCTTTAGCTCTTTCGTTTAATAAAAAATCAATAGCACTTACAACTGAATTGCTTGCAAATGAATCTCTTGCTAAAAAACTCCGCGAGCAAAATATTTCTAAAACTTCAATCTCTAAAGATATTTTAAAATATGTACCAGAATCTACGTTGATTTTTTCACATGCAACATTTGACACGCAAAAACTCCGCACCGTTATTGAGGCAATTGATTACAATAATACGATTCAGAACATTGCACTACTTAATGGAACAAGTATAGAAGCGATATTGTTTGAATTTGCGGGCGATGTGATTTTTAGTTTGCATGATGTTGTTAGTGAGGGAGGTAAATATACAACAACCATGTTTTCTGGAGTTGATAGCAATGGATATCCTATTTTTACCGATACGGTATTGTATAAACAAAAAATGACTCCGAAAATGTCATTGGTTTTAAAACTTGTGCAAAAAGAACAGTTGCAAAAGTTGTTTGACCAATTCTCTGCAACAGTTTTGTCGAAAACCGATACGTATTATAAACTTTCTGAAAAATTGATATATGGATATGATGTGTATCTTGCTTTTGAAAAAAACATGCTTATTATTACAACTGATAAAGATGTAGTAACGCAAGCTGCTGAAGGTGGATATAAAAAATCGATTGCATCAAATCCTATTACAAAAAACATTACTCCTTCTGGATATGTGTATGTGAATTTAGATTATGAAACCTATCCTGACGAAATACAATATAGTGTTGAGAAAATGGGCATGCAGGCATTTGTTTCTAACTTTTCTTTCATACGCTCTCTTGAAATATTTTCAAAAAAGGAATTTTCTGGAACTATTCAATTGAATTTAAAACAGGGTGGTGATAATAGTTTGTATCAAGTACTTACAGCTATTGATAATTTTTCTGGATTGTAAGGTATGAATATTCGTTGTTCGAATATAGTTCCTATACCAATGGCTGATTCTGTTGGTGAATCAGATATTTGGCGTACCGAACGGGAATTTGTATCGGGCAATATGTATCATATAATTGCTCCCAGTGGCACGGGAAAAACATCATTTGTGAGTATTTTATTTGGTATTCGGAAAGATTATTCTGGCACTGTCTTTTTTGATAATCAGAATATTGCACATATTCCTTTATTAGAATGGGCAAACATTCGAAGAAATAAAGTAAGCATGGTTTTTCAAGGACTTGGATTGTTCCCAGAACTTACTACACTTGAAAACATAGCACTTAAAAACAAACTCACCCAGCATAAAACATCTGCTGAAATACATACACTTATTTCTCGATTAGGATTGCAAAATCATATCCATAAACCTGCGGCAATACTTTCGTTTGGACAGCAACAGAGAGTCGCACTTATTCGTGCATTGTGTCAACCGTTTGAATGTTTATTGCTTGATGAACCATTTAGTCATCTCGATTCCGAAAATGCTACTATTTGTATGCATATTATTGAAGAGGAATTGCAACAACAAAATGCAATAGGAATACTTACATCTTTAGAAAATAAATATTATTCAAATCAACATCATGTTCTCAATTTATAAAGAAGTATGGAAAATTATTAAGCATAGCATTCGCTTTTGGCAAATGCTCGCTTTTTCTATTTCTGCATTTATTGGGCTTACTATTATTCTTTTTGCCTTGTTTTGTTATGTTGATTTTAAGGAAATTTCCTTTCACGACAGTGCTATTTTTAAAGATGAGTTTATTGTAATCAGCAAAAAAGTATCTACTATTCACACCATTACTCAAAAAACCTCGCAATTTACTTCTAAAGAAATGAAAGATATTGCTGCTCAGGAGTTTTTTACTGAAGTTGCATCGTTCCAATCATCGCGTTTCCACATTCAATTATATACACAAAATAAACATATGCCTTTGCAAACCGATTTGTTTTTTGAATCGGTGCCCGACATGTATATAAACCAAGATTCGCAAACGTGGACATGGAAAGAATCAGATACATTTATTCCGATTATTGTGCCTCGCAATTTTTTGGCTTTATATAATTTTGGCTTTGCACCTTCGCAAGGATTACCGCAATTATCTGAAGATGTTATTTCTAAAATCACATTTAATGTGCGTATTTCGGGTAATAATATGCGTAAAGAATTTACCGCACGCATTGTAAATTTTTCTGATAAAATTAACACCGTTCTTGTACCCGAAACGTTTTTGCAATGGGCAAATCAAACGTATGGATATGAAGATGAAGGAAATCCATCACGTGTAATCTTAGGCACGAAAAATAGTGCCGATTCTCGTATTTTTGAATATATAGCACAAAATAAGTATCAAATAAATGATGATACTATTCAAAATAGTAAACTGTCATTTTATTTAAAAGTAACAACTACCATTGTGGCAACTATAGGATTTGTGATTGCCGTGTTGGCAATGTATTTATTGTTGTTTAGTTTTTATTTAATTATAGAAAAAAAGCGAGAGAAAATTCAAATTATATGGCATTTAGGATATTCATTTTCTGCGATTATGCTTCCGTATAATGTTATTTCAATTGTGGCAAACGGAATTATTTGTATTGCTGCATTTGTGGCTGCATATATTGCAAATAATTATGTTATACATTTTGTACAGCAATTTTTACCTGTTTCACAAGTTCCAATTACAGTGCCGCTTATAGCTTGTATAAGTTTATATTGTATTATAATTTTAGTGAATTTTATTTCAATTAAACGTGTGCTGTATTCTGCAATTTCATAGTTTTTTCATTAGTTTTTAAAATCTTTACATTTCATCTTCTATTCATTTTCATGAATATTTGTATCTTTCGTAAAAATTTTACTATATATGTTTGAAATAGATAAAACTCTTGTAAGTCTTGATATTATTGAAAAAGAATTTGCATGTGATTATGCAAAATGTAAGGGGATATGTTGTGTTGAAGGCGATTCGGGAGCTCCAATTACAGATGAGGAAATTGCTATTCTTGAAGAATCTTTGAGTGTGATTGTACCATTTTTAGCACAAAAAAACAAAGAAGCGTTACAAACAAATGGTGTGTTTTATATTGATAGAGATGGAGAAAAAGTAACAACTCTTGTAAATAATGCCGAATGTGCGTTTGTTATGATTGAAAATGGAATGATATCATGTGCAATTGAACGTGCGTGGGAAAAAGGTTTAGTGTCAATTCCTAAACCAATTTCTTGTCATTTATACCCAATTAGAGTAAAACAATATAAAAATTTTGATGGATTAAATTACGATAGATGGCATATATGCAATGATGCTGTTTGTAAAGGAAAAAAAGAATCGATTAAAATATATCAATTTTTAAAAAATAGTTTGATTAGAAAATATGGCAACGATTGGTATATGCAACTTGAAATGATTGCTGAACAATGGATACATGATAAAAATAAAGAACAAAAATAACTCAAAAATACTACTATGAATTCTCTCCGTTTTGAAGCTCTTAAAGGGATTATGTTTGAACGTAAACCCTTGTGTGTAGAGCCACCTATGGCAAAAACGTCTGATTATTACGGCTGTAATGTGTTTAATAAACAAACAATGAAAAAATTTTTGCCAAAAATGGCATACGAACACATTTTAGAATGTATTGAGTCGGGAACTAAAATTGATAGAAAAATTGCCGATGAAATAGCTTTAGGAATGAAAACTTGGGCTATAGAAAAGGGCTGTACTCATTATACACATTGGTTTCATCCGCTTACCGATGGAACTGCTGAAAAACATGATGCGTTTATAGAACATGCTGGTGCTGATTCTGTGGTTGAATCGTTTAATGGAGAGCAATTATCGCAAGCAGAACCCGATGCGTCTTCATTTCCTTCGGGGGGCATTCGCCAAACCTTTGAGGCTCGCGGATACACAGCCTGGGATCCTGCTTCACCTGCATTTATCATTAATAAAACATTATGCATTCCAACTATATTTGTGGCATATACAGGAGATTCTTTAGACCATAAAACTGTGTTGCTGAAATCATTACAAGCTGTTGATAAAGCAGCTGTTGCAGTTTGCACCGAGTATTTTGATGCACATGTGAAAAAAGTAACTGCCTATTTAGGTTGGGAACAGGAGTATTTTTTAATTGATGAGGTTTTATATTCAGCGCGCCCTGATTTATGTTTAACGGGTAGAACAATTATGGGGCACCCTTCGGCAAAAGATCAGCAACTTGACGACCATTATTTTTCGTCAATTCCAGAACGAGTGAGTTGCTTTATGAAACACCTTGAAATAGAGGCGTATAAATTAGGCATTCCTTTAAAAAACAGACATAATGAGGTGGCTCCAAATCAATTTGAATGTGCTGCAATTTATGAAGAATGTAATCTTGCTGTTGATCACAATCAGGTTTTGGTTGATGTTATGAAACGCGTTGCGGTGCATCATGGATTTCAAGTGTTGTTTCACGAAAAACCATTTAAAGGAATAAATGGAAGTGGAAAACATAGCAATTTGTCGCTGGCAACTGATACTGGTGTGAATTTGTTTAAACCGGGGAAAACATCAAAATCTAATTTGCAGTTTTTAACGTTTATTGTAAATACCTTGGTTGCGGTGTATGATAATCAAGACCTTTTGCGTGCGTCTATTATGAGCAATTCTAACGAATATCGTTTAGGTACAAATGAGGCACCTCCGGTTATAATTTCAGCTTTCTTAGGAAAAGAGGTTTCTACCATGCTCGACCAAATTGAATCAGATGTGTCTGATAAGGTTATGACTCCCGAAGAAAAAACAAAATTGAAATTAGATATTGGTAAAATTCCTGAAGTTATTCTTGATAGTACTGATAGAAATAGAACATCGCCCTTTGCGTTTACGGGAAATAGATTTGAATTTCGTGCTGTGGGCTCGCAAGCAAATTGCTCGGTGGCAATGATTGCTTTAAATACCGCAATAGCAAATCAACTTACTACATTTAAACAAAGTGTTGATGAACTTATTGAAAAAGGTGTAAAAAAAGATGAGGCAATTTTTAGAGTGTTGCGTACATTAATTAAATACTCAAAAGCAATTCGATTTGATGGTGACGGATATAGTGATGCATGGGTTGTTGAAGCTGCTAAAAGAGGATTGACGAATGTTACGCTTACGCCAATTTCTCTTGAAGCGTATTTGCAGCCAAAAACTGTGGAAATGTTCACGCGTTTAGGGGTTATGACAAAAACAGAACTTGAATCACGGGTTGAAATCCGAAATGAAATGTATAAAAAACAAATTCAAATAGAAAGTCGTGTGCTTGGCGATTTGGCTTTGAATCATATTATTCCTACTGCAATAAAATACCAAACAAGTTTAATAGAAAATGTCAAGGGTATTCAAACAATTATGGGTGATGAGTATAAAACATTGGCAGCGAGTGAAATTAAAACAATTCGCGAAATTTCTCAACATACAGAAGCTATTCGCACAAAAGTAGAATCTATGAGAATTGAACGTGCTAAGGCAAATAAAATATCGTCAATTCGTGAAAGTGCTCTTGTGTATGGACAAAAAGTGAAACCTGCATTAGAGGATATTCGTGAACATATTGATAGGCTTGAAACTATTGTAGATAACGAGTTATGGCCTCTGCCAAAATATAGAGAAATGTTATTTTTGTAAGTCTTTGAAAAAAATAGATATATGGCACTTATAAAATCGGTACGAGGTTTTACGCCTCAAATTGGCGAGAATTGTTATTTTGCCGAAAATGCAACAATTATTGGTGATGTGATTATTGGAAACGATTGCAGCGTGTGGTTTAATGCTGTTATTCGTGGCGATGTTAATTCTATTGTAATTGGAAATAAAGTAAATATTCAAGACGGAGCGGTGCTTCATACTTTATACCAAAAATCAAAAATTTTTATTGGTAATAATGTGTCAATAGGACATAATGTTACGGTTCATGGGGCAAAAATACATGATTTTGTGTTGGTGGGTATAGGGGCTACAATCCTTGATGATGCTGTGGTACAAGAAAACACCATAATCGCAGCAAATTCACTTATACGTTCGGGCGAAATTCTTGAACCAAACAGTATTTATGCGGGAGTGCCTGCAAAAAAGGTAAAAGATATACATCCTGAACAAACACGAGAAATGATTTTGGGTATTTCAGAAAATTATCTCATGTATTCTGAATGGTATAAATAGAACTATGTTGTACGTGCTAATTAAATGTATATATTATTACGTACTTATTTTATCGTTTAAGTACAAAATATCCTTTACCTGATTCAAAATTGTAAATACTGTTTGTTGAGCCATTTGGCTGCCAAAAACCATCAAAATTCTTAACAATTTCACAATTTGTTGTGTTAAAATAATTGGAAATAGGTTCTGGATTTAATGATTCGCCGCCCATACATGGATATCCAATCATATTCCAACCCTTGTGTAAAGACGTTGCTTGTAAGGGAGTTACTGCTAATTTTCCAGAAATTTCTAAAGTCCCAGCTGTGTTCATATACACTAAATATCCTTTTCCTGATTCTATTGATTGTAAGGAGTTTAATTCATTGGCTTGTGATGCACGCCAAAAACCATCTGCATTTTTAATCATTTGCACAGGTAAGCCTTTAAAAATTGAGGAAATCTTACTTGCTTCTCCAACACATTCTATCGAAATTGAAATTAAATTCCAACCTGCTTGTAACGATATTGTTTGTGTTACAATAGGTTCTGTAATAATAATTTCAATAGGAGCACGAGCACTTTCGCACCCAAGAACTGTTTGTGAAGCATACCAATAGTGTGTGCCTATGGTAGTTGTTGCAGGTTTGGGAGCAACAGGAGTTCCAGTTCCTGCATTTGCTGAATTATACCAAAGTACTGCTGTTCCAACAGCTTCTAATGTTGTGGCATCTGCATTTTGAGCATATGTAACTGGAGTTGTTACAAGTGGTGCATCTGGTATTGGATTCACACTTACATTTACACTTCTTTCAATACTCGTACACCCTTGTACAGTGTGTGTTACCGTGTATGTTCCCGACATTGCAACAGATGCATTTTGTCGTGAGATTCCTGATACTGATGAGGTAAATCCATTTGGTCCTGACCATGAATACGTTGCTCCAGCAACTGTGTTTGTAGAGAGCGTTAATGTGGCACCAACACATACAGGTGAATTTGTTGTGAGTGTTGGTGTTGTTGGAATTTGATTTACTGTAACTACTGTTGCCGCAGATGTAACCGAAATAGCATTTGCAGTAACCACAACTGTATAAGAACCAGATGTTGTAGCAGTGTATGTGTCTGAAGTTGCTGCAGAAATAGCGGTCCCGTTTCGTCTCCATTGATAGGTATATCCTGTTCCTGTACTTGCTTGTAACACAACAGAATTTCCAGCACAAAATGTTGTTGGTCCGTTTGCTGTAATTGTTGCTATTGGTGGTATTGCTGCAGAAGCTTCTTTAAATACTACCTTATCAATATACACACATGTGGTGCTTTTTCCTACATAAAATTTCAATTTTGCAGTCGCATCTGTTACTGTTGGACTAAATGTATAATTAAAGTTTTGTGAACTTGTTGTTAAATTTTGCTGTTCTCCCCAGTGGCTTGTCCACGGGTCGCCTTCCATTTGCAATCCTGCATC
The DNA here is from genome assembly GCA_012519815.1 of Bacteroidales bacterium. Lineage (GTDB taxonomy): Bacteria > Bacteroidota > Bacteroidia > Bacteroidales > UBA1715 > JAQICB01. Next base: position 3,825 of record JAAYPM010000081.1, on the reverse strand, counting down.
TAAGATTCGTGTGGCATCAGCTTTAGCCATAAATGAAATTTCGTAGGTTTTGCCAGCTTCAAATGGAGCATTTTGTCGTAATTGCACATGCCAATTTTCTGTTCCTGCATTTGTAGGACACACTTTTGCGGCATTAGTGCCAGACATGTTCGCATTTGTAACTATGGTAAAATTACCCGATGTATTGTTATTATATTGCATATCCCAACCAAGTGTGCCTTCATCAAACTCTCCGTTTGTAAGGTTATTTTCGGCTATAGGAGGGTCTATGATAGTTCCTCCCGAGCAGTATGGATACCCTACGTCTAACCTGCCTGCTACATAATTTTCAAGCCATGTCATAGCCGAACGTTTTGTGCCATTGGCATTTAATAATCCTGTACCTTCTTTCCATGTAGCACCTTCTACATAGCCCCACAAAGTAATACCACCCACGGCAGGATGATCCCAATATATAGGAAATAGATTTTGATAACTTTTAAGTTGCAACGCTTCAGAAGGATTATTTCCTCCGTTTAAATCTAATTCAGTAACATATACAGGCACACCACTTCTTGCCATTCTATCTAAATTTGTTTTAAGAGTATTAGGCGTATTTGCTAATCCGTCCACATTAAAGCAATGAGCTTGCGTGCCAAACCCGTCTATAAGTCCTCTATCTCTCAGTACTTTAACAAGGTTAAGCATTTCATCAATACCTGCAGGATTATTTTCTAATTCAAAATCGTTAATTACTAATTTTGAATTAGGAAAGTGCTGACGAGCTTTTTCAAATAGCCAAATAGCCCAATCATATCCAGTAACCCCTGGTCCACCTAAACCAGCTCTAAAATAAGGAGAACCCGCTGCATGTTCTTGTCCATTATAGGTGTTCAAATAGAGGTTTTCGTTTAATACATCTACTTGATCTATATATTTATATCTATTAGCTATTGCCACCATATATTCTTCCATTTCGGCTCTAAAATCTTGCACAGATAAATTTGTAATCCACTGTGGATATTGACTTCCCCAAGCTAAAGCATGATAGCGAAACATTAAATTATTATTGCGAGCATAATTATAAGCCACATCAGCCTGCCCCCAATTCATCACATTACGCGTGCCTTCTACCGACCCCCATTTACAGGAATTTTCGGCAGTTACTCCGTTCCAATATTGTCCATAATCACTGCGTACCGAATTTGGAATTATATTTGCCAAATATTTACCTTTGCACGCACTCATACCTCGCGAAGGAGCAGCTTGAGCTCCTACGGTTATAAGTACACCCGCAGAGGTAAATGTTGCTCCCGAATTGTCAGTTGCTTTTGCGGTAATTCTATAACTTCCGGCAGCTACATTTTCCCACACATACATAAATGTATTAGAGGAGTGAGTAGTTTTTTCGCCTAATTTTGTAGTATTAGTTGGTTGATTTTCAGGAGCGTAATAAAATTCTACTTTTGTTACTGTTCCGTCAGCATACGTTCCACCTACATCAGTAGAGTACGCTCTAATTGTAACCGAAGAACCTTGCTGGAAATATGCATTTACGTGTGGTTGTGTAAGCACGCAAGAAGGCGGAGTGTTATTCGCAGGTTGACTCACCGTAATTGTTCGTGCCGATGAAGTTGTAGTAGCTCCCGAATTATCATAGGCTACGGCTGTAATTTGATGCGTGCCTGATGTGGCATTTTGCCATACTACAGAATATGGCGAAGACGATTTTGTGCCAACAAGTGTGCTTCCTGCATAAAATTCAACTTTTGAAATAGTTCCATCAGAATCTGATGCAGTAGCAGTGATTGTAATATTTGCTTGAGCATTAAAACTTGCATTGTTTTGTGGTGCAGTAAGCGATACGGTTGGAGGATTATTAGTGCTTGTAAACACCGAACAGGTTACTGCTGTTTTTGTACCGTATTGCCCATTAATTACGCTTTTGCCCCAATTAGATAAACTCGAAGCGGCACAGTTCCATGTATTGCACAAATCTAAATATTCCACACCGCCGCTATTTCCTTTTTGCGACCATGCTAACCACCCAATGCCTTTTGCATCGCACTCGCTCATTATTAAATCTTCGTCTATATCACACGAACCATCGGTAGCATGTTGATATCCAAATTCTCCTACAATAAATGGTATTTTGTTAGTTCGCATCCATTGGAGAGTCGCAGGAATATTACCCGCCCCCTTTCTCCATTCACAATACATATGTACTGAAAATAAAAGATTTTTTTCGGGGTCGGCATTAATCATAGATGCTGCATAATTTTTAATATTACTTGCATTATTTATATCCTGTCCATAGCCTACTGCATCTATAACTAAGGTGGTTTTTATACCAGCATTTCGAATTGTAGTAACTGCCGAATTAAATCCATCTCGCCACGCAGTGCCATTGCTGTTTGCTGTTTGCCAGGTACCCCATTCGTTGCATATATTTAATAGTATATACTTTGCTATTTGTGGCTGTTTAAAGTATGCAGCATGTGTTACAAACCAATTTGCCATATTCGCAAAGTCTGAAGAACTTGTAGAGCCAGTCCAGTCGTGCAACTCAATCATAGGAATTATATCATTATCTATACACGCTTGCACTGCATTTTTCCACACATTGTCGGGAGTGGCATACGTACCATTATAGCCTGCATCTACTACTATTCGCAAGCAGTTAGAACCAGTGTTAGTTCGTAGGGCGGGTATGCTATTCAACACATCGTTTTGGTACCACGAAAGCGGAATATTCATCCCTTTCATTATAAAATTATTGCCATTGGCATCTAATAAATTACCGGTTGTATTGTCTGTTTTAAATCCTTGTGCAAAAATTGAAAACGGAATGAAAAGCAATAAAAAAATGTGGGAAAAATGTTTCATAGTATATGTAATAAAATCGTAGATATGTATAGATATAGTACAAATATATACAATGTTATTTATTTTTATGTATAAAAAAAGTTCATTTTATGTGAATTTTGTTCCGTAATATGTGAAAAACATACACAAAACGTATTGTTTTTAAAAAAAACATGTATATTAGTGTGCTTATTTATATGTATGCGTATAGTAATTCGTCATATTATTTTTTTCTGTCTTCTTTGTGTGGTTCCGATACGGAATTATGCTCAAATTAATTATTCGTTTAAAACATATTCGTATGCTGATGGATTAATTGATAATTATGTAGAGGATATTTTTGAAGATAGCAGAGGGTTTATATGGATTGCCACACGAGCAGGTTTAGATAGATTTGACGGACATTCGTTTCACCATATTGTATTGCCAAAAACTGGTTCGCAAACAGCAAATGAAGTCGGACGACATTTTGTAACAGCTCTTGCCGAAGATTCTAATAAGGTGGTGTGGATAGGTACGTTTGCAGGATTGTTTTCTTATAATCTTGTAAATGACACATATAAAGTGTATGAACATGACCCTAATAATGTATATTCTCTTTCGTATAATTTAATTGATGAAATAATTGTTGATTCTAAAAATACTGTGTGGATTGCAACACGTAACGGACTTAATCGCTACAGTAGAGAACATGATTATTTTGAACGTATTATGCATAATCCCCAAGATTCAACTTCTTTGAGTCATAATTATATTGAAACTATTTGTGCTGATTCTGAAAGTAATATTTGGATTGGAACACTCAATGGAACGCTTGAATTACTTAATTATTCAAAAAAAACGCTTACACCTTACACGCCATTTAAAAATCAAAAACAACTTTCTCATATTCAAGATATATTTGAAGATTCTCAAAAGAATATTTGGGTGGTAACATTGCAGGGTGGCGTTTTTTGTAAAGAATATGGTTCTGAAAAGTTT
>JAAYPM010000080.1 GCA_012519815.1 Bacteroidales bacterium | reverse complement strand
TTGACCCAAATAGTATTTCTCTTACGTCTTCATATATTTTTGTTGGTAATGCTTCTAACCAAGCCGAAGGTGTGGCAATGCAAGGCGATGCAAGCATTGCTTCAGACGGAACGCTTACAATTGCAAACAACGCTATTACATCTGCAAAAATTTCTGATAATTCTATTAGTACAGCTAAAATTATTGACAAAAATATAACACTTGCTAAAATACAAGATATTAACACGAACACATTTATTGGTCGCTCTGCTGCTGGAACAGGCACGGCAGAACAATTATCTATAGCAACCGTAAAAAGCATGCTTGATATAAGTAACACTAACTCTGGAGATGTGTCGCTTTCTGGGCAAAATTATCTAAGTCTTTCTGGACAAACAATTACAGCAAACGCAATTAATTTAGGAAACACCAATGTAACAGGCACGCTACCTATTGCGAATGGAGGAACGGGTGCAACAACTGCACAGGCAGCTATAAACGCACTTGCAGGTGATGTTACGTCTGGATATTATTTACGAGGTAATGGAACAAATATAACTTTATCGCCTATTGTAGCTACCGATGTTCCTATATTAAATCAAAACACAACTGGTAATGCTGCTACTGCAACTACCGCAACTACTGCAACCAATATAGCTGGCGGTTCTGCAGGTACTATTCTCTATCAAACCGCAGCAAATACAACTGGCTTTTTACCTACCGGAGCAGCAGGACAGGTACTTAAATCAAATGGTGCAGCTGCTCCTTCTTGGGGAGATGCAGCAACATATTCTGCAGGTAATGGACTTTCACTTACATCTACCACATTTGCTTTAAAAAACAGTACGAATTTAGATTTAAACAATGTGCCTCGATGGGATAATGCAAACAATCAATTTACAAATAGTTCTATTTGGGATAATAATGCTGGAAACGTGCATATTGGTGGAAATACAATTAGCACATCATACGCATTGCAAGTTACAGGGGCATTTAAAACAGAAAAAATATATCACTCGTCTGATGCTCGCTGGAAAACAGATATTTTACAAATTGAAAGTGCACTTTCTAAGGTGCAGCAATTACGAGGAGTAACATATTCGTGGAAAGCAGATGAATTTCCTGAGCATAATTTTAGTAAAGGAACACAAATTGGACTTATTGCTCAAGAAGTTGAAACAGTATTCCCCGAGTTAGTTATTACCGATGAGTCTGGCTATAAGGCAGTTGAGTATGCAAATCTTGTTGCAGTATTAATTGAGGCTATAAAAGAGCAACAAACTATAATAGATGCTCAAAAAGTACAATTAGCACAGTTGCAAACACAGAATAATTCAATGCAAACAGAATTATCGCAATTGCAAACAATGCAAGAACAAATTACTCGATTGGAGTCTCAAATAACTCACATGAATTCTGTTCTATTATTATTACAACCTACTGTTCAATACTAATGAAAATTATGACGCGTACTTTTTTCTATATTATTGTCATTTGTATTATACCAGTATTTTCATTTGGACAAATTTACATACAGCCAAATGCGTCAATAACTGTATTAAAAGATGCAGAGGTTACGTTTTCATCTGACATATATAATTACGGAAGTATTTTAAATGAAGGTGCACTGTTTATTCAAGGTGATTTTATAAACCAAGGACGATATGTTCCTACGGGGGCTGTGTATCTTGTAGGTAGTGATCAATCAATATCCTTTAATCAAGACACTATTAATCACTTGTTTATTCAAGGTGGAGGTACAAAACGAGTTCTTTCTGATATTAATATTCTTTCGTCGTTTACATTAACCGATGGTTTTGTGTATCCTGATAGTTCCACAGCTGTTGTTCTTCTCGAAAATGCAGAAGTCAACGATGGGTCAATCAATTCATATGTAATACACACATTATTTGCTCGCGGAGAAGGAGATTTATACTTTCCAATTGGTATTCCAACAGCATTTATGCCTGTTGAACTTCATAATGTGGAGGGCGATTCGCTGTTAGTTGGAATGTCGGCACATGCATTTGATTCAACACAAAAACCAATTGCTGGTAAAGGAACGCGTGCTATATTAGATTCGCGTTTTTGGACACAAACTGTAGCAGAAGGAAACATAAAAAACGCACGCATTTCACTTCCTATTTTACCCGAAGATATTGATTTTTACACCGCCGACAGCGTTGTGGTGGCACGTGCTCAGGATACTATTGGACCATATCGAAGTTCAGGGGCTGATGAAAGCATCACAAGTAGGATTCCTGAAATATATGTGTCAAGTATTGATACTGCAAATCAAACATTTTACACACTGGCGTTGTATCATGATGTAAATTGGAATTTATTTTATATTCCTAACGCCCTTTCGCAACACGCTACAAGCGATGAAGACAAGGCTATAAAAGTATATGGGAATGTATTTCAAAACGACGGATTTTCTTTTGTTGTAAAAAACCAGTGGGGTAACACTATCTACAAAACGACTTCGGTGCATGAAATGGAAACAAATGGATGGAATGGGGTAAATGCAAGGAGTGGACGAAGAGAAATGATAGGTCAATATATTTATTTTTTACATGGCATTACAAAACACAACGAAGCGTTTTCAACCGCTGGTTCAATTTGGATAATAGATTAATATGAAAAAATTCTCTACAATAATTGTTTTGTTTTTTTGTGCACTGTTTGGATTTGCACAAGACCCTGGCTTTTCGCAATATTATGCAGTTCCAATGTTTATAAATCCTGCATTTATAGGCGACAAACAAGATATGTCGTTTGGAGTTAACACCAGAACATATACAAATAAACTACTCGCCAAATATAATTTAACTCAAATTTCGGGCATTGTTCCGTTTAATGCTGATTTTTTATACAAAAGCAGCAGTGAAACAAATCATAGTAGTGGTGCTGGAATAACAGTATATAGAGAAGCTACAGGAACACATAACGAATTAAATTCTTTTGCTGCTTTAGTTTCTTTAGGACACTGTATTCAAATTGAACGGCAGCATTTTCTGTCATTTGGTATGCAAAGCGGTTATGTTCGTAAAACGCAAGGAGATAATTTTAGTTGGGGTTCACAATATTCTGAAGATTTTGGATACGACCCTTCTATTCCGTCATCAATTAACGATGCCCTACAACCATATAGTCATTTTCCTACGTTTGGCATAGGATTAGAATATTTTTTTAATTCAGGAGTTTTAGAAGATTATTTTAAAGCATTTGACTTTAATGCCTATACGGGAATTGCGGTATATAATGTAAACCGACCAAATCAATCTTTTTTAAAAAACGCTGAAAGTCGGCTGCCGCTTATCATTAAATATAATGGAGGAATTAAATATAGAGTAAATAAACGATTTGCATTATTTCCAACAATTCTTTGGGAACACCAAAATTTAAACAATCAAGTAAATATCGGAATGTATGCTAACATTAGAACTGTTTTAACCGAAGCTATAAATAAAAAAGCTGTAAATATTATAGCAGGAACATGGTATCGGGTTGGTGATTCATTTATTGCGACTCTCGGTTTTACGGTGTACGATTTTAAATGTGCTATTAGTTATGACTTTAATGCAACAAAATTTAAATATAACAGCAAAGGAAAAGGAGCCACCGAAGTTTCATTAAAATACATAGTTGAAACACAAGGAAAACGAGAACGGTATTCACGCGGATTGCTGTATCCAAGTTTTTAATACGAGAATAATTATTTTTATCTGATTTCTTCTTATTTTTTTTTAGTTTTGCAATGGTATGAAAATACATAATTCTTTTGATACATTCATTGCAAAAAATCCAATAGTTACTATTGGTATGTTTGATGGTGTCCATACTGGACATACATCAATTATTCAACAATTACATCTTGCAAAAAAAGAATATAATGGAGAAGCGGTAGTTGTTACGTTTTGGCCTCATCCGCGTATGGTATTTGGAAATAGCAGTAATTTTATACTCACAACAATTGATGAAAAATGTGCATTACTCAAAACATACGGCGTAGATCATTGCATTATTATTCCCTTTTCTGAGCAATTTTCACGCATTTCGGCAAAAGACTATATTACACACATTCTTTATGAAAAAATTAAGGTGGCAAAAATCATTATTGGACACGACCATAGATATGGTTATAAAGGCGAAGGAGATTTTGCATTACTTAAAAAATATGGCGAATCATTAGGATTTGCAGTTGAAGAAATTCCAGCATTTGAAATTGAAACCACAACCGTAAGTTCATCAAAAATACGAAACGCTATTATACATGGCAATCTTGAAACTGCAAACACACTACTCGGATACACTTACTCATTTGCAGGAACAGTGATACACGGAAAGAAAATTGGACGAACAATTGGAGTACCAACTGCAAACATTTTAGCTGAATCAAAAGAAAAAATCATTCCCGGAAATGGTGTATATATAGGAGCAATACGTATCAAAAACAAGTATTATAATGCTGTTATTAGTGTTGGTGTTAACCCTACTATACATACACACAATACAAACATTCATCTTGAAGCACATATTTTAGATTTTTCAGAAAATATTTATGATGAAACGGTACGTCTTTATTTTATTCATAAAATTAGAAACGAACGTGCATTTAAAAATCTTACAGAACTTAAAAATGCTATTCAAAATGATATTACATACGCACGTAATTACTACAAATCAAACTTCTTAAAACTCACACAATTATACTAAAAGCGATACAAATACAAATCAAAAAAGTCCAATAAAATATTTATCAACATAGAAAAGCAAGCACAAGATAAACTCAACATCCTAACAGAAAGGCATTTAAAAAAACACAAAATAAGAAAAAACAAACATAGTTGATTTCTTTTTATTTGTTTTTCCCTTTTTTTTTAGAACTTTGAGAACATATAATTGTTTTAAACATGAGTGAACGAGAGGAAAACGAACTTACTCCAGATGGAGAAATAGAAGACTCGAAAATACAAAACATAAAATATATTACTGGACATTTTAAGGACTGGTTTTTAGATTATGCATCATATGTAATTATGGAGCGTGCTGTTCCGTATATTAATGATGGATTAAAACCTGTACAACGCCGCCTGCTCCATTCAATGAAACGAATGGACGATGGGAGATATAATAAAGTGGCTAATATTATTGGTCATACCATGCAATTTCATCCGCATGGAGATGCTTCTATTGGTGATGCTCTTGTAGGATTAGGGCAAAAAGATTTATTAATTGACACACAAGGGAATTGGGGAAATATTTTAACTGGTGATAACGCCGCTGCTCCTCGATATATAGAAGCACGTTTGTCTAAATTTGCAAATGATGTTGTATTTAATCCTAAAACAACCTTATGGAAATCTTCGTATGACGGCAGAAATAAAGAACCCATAACGCTTCCTGTAAAATTCCCATTGCTTCTTGCACAAGGTGTTGAAGGAATTGCTGTAGGTATGGCAAGTAAAATTTTACCACATAATTTCATTGAACTTATTGATGCGTGCATAAAACATTTAAAAGGGCAAAAATTTGAGTTGTATCCCGATTTCCCAACTGGAGGATTATTGGACGTTTCTCGATACAATGACGGTGTTCGAGGTGGACAAATTAAAGTGCGTGCTCGAATTAATAAAATTGACAATAGAACATTAGTTATTACCGAAATACCTTTTGGGAAAACAACTTCGGCAGTCATTGATTCTATACTTAGAGCAAATGAACGAGGTACTATAAAAGTAAGAAAAGTAGATGACAACACCGCAGCAAATGTTGAAATAATTATTTATTTGCCCACTAATGTATCTGCAGATGAAACTATTGACGCATTATATGTTTTTACCGATTGCGAAACATCTATTTCTCCAAATTCAACTATAATTGTTGGTAAACAACCTGAATTTATTGGCGTAAGTGAAATACTACGACACTCTGCTAATCAAACAGTTGACCTTCTCAAACAAGAATTAAACATCCGCATAAATGAACTCAAAGAAGACTGGATGAAATGTTCGTTAGAGAAAATTTTTATCGAAAAAGAAATATATGAACTTATAAAACCTTGTAAAACCGAAGAAGAAATACTCACAACAATTTTTAAAGGATTACAACCATATATTAAAGGATTTTGGAGAGAAGTTACTCTTGATGATTGCACAAAACTTTCAAATATTCCTATTAAACGTATTTCAAAATACAGTGCGTCAAAAACTGACGAACTCATTAAAGGCATTGAAGTAGAGATGGAAGAGGTGCAAAATCATATAGATCATATTATTGATTACACAATTACATATTACACGCAAATTAAAAAGAAATACGGAGCTGGCAGAGAACGAAAAACGGAAATACGAAATTTTGAACAAATTCAAGCTACGCAAGTTGTAATTGCAAATACAAAATTATATGCAAATAAGGCAGACGGATTTGTGGGAACTGGATTACGAAAAGATGAATTTATCTGTGAATGTTCCGATATTGATGATATAATTGTATTCCAACAAGATGGAAGTTACAAAATAGCAAAAGTGTCTGAAAAAGCATTTTTCGGAAAAAACATTATTCATATAGGTGTGTTTCGAAGAGGAGACGACAGAACTATATATAATACGGTATATAGAGACGGCAAAACAGGCATTAGCTATATGAAACGATTTGCGGTTACATCAGTATCACGCGATAGAGAATACACTCTTACAAAAGGTAGTGCTAATTCAAAAGTGCTTTATTTTAGCACAAATCCTAATGGTGAAGCAGAAATTATTCGCGTATATTTAAAATCAAACGCACGTCTCCGAAAAAGTATATTTGAAGTAGATTTTAGCACACAAATTATTAAAGGAAGAAACTCTCAAGGAAACATTTTAACAAAACATTCGGTACTTAAAATTATTAAAATAGAAGAAGGTGTTTCTACATTAAGCGGCAGAAAAATTTACTTTAATTTTGAAACAAAACGATTAAACGACACTGGATATGGCGATTGTTTAGGTGAATTTAAAGGTTCTGATAAAATTCTTGTAATTACAAAAGACGGAAAATATTCGCTCACTACATTTGATTTAAGCAATCATTATGAGATTGATATTCATTGCATTGAAAAATTCAACCCACAAAAACAATGGTCTGCTGTGTTTTTTGATGCCGAACAAAAATATTATTATATAAAACGATTCAAAATTGAAGACACCAATAAATATGTTAGCTTTATTGGAGAGCATGAAGAATCAAAATTTATTGCAATAAGTGATGATGAGTTTCCACAAATAGAAATTCAATTTGGTGGTAAACATGCACAACGAGAAAATGAATATATTGATGTAGAGGAATTTATTGCTGTAAAAGGATTTAAAGCTCGCGGTAAACGAGCTACCACATATACAGTAAAAAAAATCACGTTTACAGAACCTCTCAATAAAAACAACTCTACAACACAAGAGTCTGAAAACAAAGACGATAACTCCGAAACTAACGATCCTTCTAAACACACTGAACCCCCAAAAAAACCTTTTGACAACGGAAACGGAACACCAAATCAAATGTCATTGTTCTAATAATCAACTTTTTTTTTAGTATGTGTATTGAAAATTAAAGATTATATTTTACATTTGCTTCATAATTAAAAATGTATAACTATGAAAAACGTACATAAAAAAGCAATCTTGGTTATTTTTGCCAGCATTTTTGCCTTCGGAACTTCTTCTGTTTATGCACAAGATCTCTTATCTGACGGGAACGAAACCACTACATCTTCAATAGATATAGATATGGGAGTAGATGTTATGAGTAGTTTTATACGACGTGGTCTTAAATATGGTAATGGTGCTGCAATTCAATCATTTGTTGAACTTACATCAAACAATTTTACATTAGGAGCATGGAATAACATAAGCACTGGCTCTAACGAAGCGTTTGAAATTAATCTCTATACTACATACGAATTTCCATTTGGTGTTACTATAGGTGTTAAGGATTACTTTGGTAATGGTAATGTGTTTGGAACTAATTTTGAAAATTTAGGAAAAACGCACTCTCTTGAGCCTTCTCTTGCTTACAAATACGGAGAATTGACCTTTTTTGGAGCACTTATGTTTTATCAAAACAAAGCTGGAGAGGCTGCACAAGATTTTTATGGAGAAATTTCGTATGCATTTGATTTATTTGACTTAGCAATAGGTGCTGGAAATGGAAGATACGTTACTAGTCCACAATGGGGAACTGTTGGGGAATTTGCAATTTGTAACCTAACTATTTCTAAAGAAAAAACCATTAAAATCACCGATTCTTTTTCATTGCCAATGAAAGGTGCAATTACCTTAAATCCTTACAATGAAAGATTTTATGCATATGTAGGTATTTCATTATAATTCAAAAAAATCATGTCAAGAACAATATTCACATATACTTTTTACTACTTTTACTTTTTTAAGTACAAGCGAGGCTCGTATATTTGAATTTTGCATTGCATTATAAAAAAATAAAAAAAGCCTCGAAATATTTCGGGGCTTTTTTTTTAATACTTAAATTTAAAAACAAATGAAAAAAACAGTAGCAATTCAAGGAGTAAAAGGAGCTTTTCACGAAATAGCAGCAGTTCAATATTTTGACACTGCTATTCAAAGTATTCATTGTAAAACATTTAAAGAGGTTTTTAATGCAGTACAGCACGGGGAAGCAGAGTACGGTATTGTAGCCATTGAAAACACAATTGCAGGAAGTTTACTTGCAAATTACAATTTATTAAAAGAATCAAAAACAAAAATTATTGGTGAATTAAGTTTGCACATCTCGCAAAATCTTATGGCACTTCCTGGTACAAAAATACAAGATATTGTAGAGGTGTACTCCCACCCTATTGCTATTGCTCAATCGAGTGAGTTTTTTGCAGACAAAGAGCATATTAAACTTATAGAATGGTCTGATACAGCATCGAGTGCAGAAAAAATAGCACGCGAAAAATTAGTTCATGTAGCAGCTATAGCAAGCGAATATGCTGCAAAATTATATGGATTAGAAATAATTGCAGCAAAAATTGAAACACACAAAAAAAATTATACGCGATTTTTAGTCATTAGCAGATCTGCTCTTATATCGCAAGACACAAATAAGGCATCGCTTTGTTTTGAAACCGGGCATCAACCGGGAGCATTGGTTGATGTGTTGCATACTTTTAAAAAACATGCTATTAATCTTACAAAAATTCAATCATTACCCATTTTAGGGCATCCATATCAATATTCTTTTTATGTTGATCTTGAGTGGAAAAACAAACAAGAATATAATATCGCACTTACCGAAGTATTGCAAATTGTATCTAATCTTTCGGTTTTAGGAGAATACAAACGTGATGAAAAATTTAATCACGAAATTTTAAATTGATTTTTATGGAAATAGCAATAATAGGAACAGGTCTTATTGGCAGTTCAATAGCTCTCGCGATTCGTAGTTTTCATACACATATTTTGGGAGTGGACAAAAATTCAACACACGCTCAAAAAGCACTTGAATTGGGAATTATTGACGAAATATGTACTTTAGAAGACGCAATTCCTCGTGTAGAACTATGTATTCTTGCAATTCCTGTTGACGCAGCTCGAGAATTATTACCTCATATATTAGATTTGCTACAATCTGATGCTGTGGTAATAGATATGGGTTCTACAAAATCTGGCATTTGCGACAAAGTACGAACGCACCAAAAACGAGGAAATTTCGTGGCTTCGCACCCTATGGCAGGAACTGAAAATTCTGGTCCCGAAGCGGCATTTATTGATTTATTTAAAGACAAAAAGACCATTATTTGCGAAGCAGAATTATCTCATCCAAATGCACTTAAATTAGCACAAACGTTATACAAAATTTTAGGAATGACAATCCTCTACATGTCGCCCAAAGAACATGATAAACATATTGCGTATGTTTCACACCTTACGCATATAATTGCTTATGCACTCAGTCTTACCGTGCAAGAAATTGAAAAAGACGAAAAAAAGATTTTTGAAATGGCAGGAAGTGGATTTGAATCAACGGTGCGAATTGCCAAAAGTTCAACCGACATGTGGACACCTATTTTTCGACAAAATGCTGATTATTTAATTAACTCTATTGATAAATACATTCAAGTACTTACAGAATTTAAAACACATATTACAAACAACGCATATTCTGATTTATACAATCTTATAAAAGAAGCAAATAAAATTCGAGACATTCTTGATATACATACTACAAACAAACAAAAATAATATATACTTTAAACACTATAATTATATGGAAATTAATTTAAACATTGAACCTGTTAGCAGTTGGGGAGTTAATGCAACAAAACCGCTCATGATATCTGGTCCGTGTAGTGCCGAAACAGAAGAACAGGTAATAACAACCGCAAAGGATTTAAGTGCCTTAGGCATTCAAATTTTTCGTGCAGGAATATGGAAACCACGCACCCGCCCAAATCAATTTGAAGGAGTTGGGTCTGTTGGGTTAAAATGGATGAAAACCGTAAAAGCAGAAACTGGTATGCTAACTGCTACCGAAGTGGCAAATGTAAAACATGTATATGAGGCTCTTAAAATGGGAATAGATGTTTTATGGATTGGAGCACGCACCTCAGCAAACCCTTTTGCGGTACAAGAAATTGCAGATGCTCTTAACGGTGTTGATATACCTATTTTGGTAAAAAATCCAATAAATCCTGATCTTGATTTATGGATTGGAGCAATAGAACGTATTGCAGGAGCAGGAATCACAAAGCTTGCTGCAATTCATCGTGGTTTTTCATCATTCGAAAAATCAAACTTTAGAAATGCACCACAGTGGCAAATAACAATAGAACTCCGTAAACGTATGAGAAATCTTCCTATTATTTGCGATCCAAGTCATATTGCTGGAGCTTCTGATTTAGTGTTTGAAGTGGCTCAAAAAGCTATGGATTTAGGGCAAGATGGACTTATTATTGAATCGCACCCAAATCCCCGCGTTGCATTAAGTGATGGGAAACAACAACTCACACCAAAACAAGTAGGAGAACTTATGAAAAACATACAAATTCGCCCCGAAAAAACCGATAATAAAGATTTTACTGAATCTCTCGAAGAACTTCGTTCACAAATTGATATGATAGATGACGAAATTCTTGACACAATTCAAAGACGTATGGCGGTTGTGAGTCAAATAGGTAAAACAAAAAAAACAAATAATGTTCAAATTCTCCAAACCGACCGTTGGATTCAAATTATTGAAAGTGCAAAGAAAAAAGGAGATTCAAAAGGTTTGAGTGGCGAGTTTATAGAAAAATTATTTAAGGCTCTCCATCAAGAATCTATTAATATTCAAACAAAAATTCTTAATTCATAAACTATGCAAACGCTCAAAATACATAGTTCAATAGGTGATTCTACAATTTATGTGGGCGAATCGTTTAAAAATGTTGCAAAATATATTCCCAATACAAAAGTTGCAATTATTACCGATTCTACCGTTAAAAAGCTTTACGGACATTCGTTTCCACATGCTGAAGTTGTTATTACCCTTGAGCCCGGCGAAGCTCATAAAACAATACAATCGTTAGATGTGATTTTTGAACATTTAGTAGAGCATGAATTTGATCGTTCGAGTTTTATTCTTGCAATTGGCGGAGGAATTGTTTGTGATATTGCAGGATTTGCCGCTTCAATATTTATGCGTGGTATTGCATTTGGATTTATTTCTACCACCCTTTTAAGTCAAGTTGATGCCAGCGTTGGTGGAAAAAACGGAGTGAATTTTCGTGGATACAAAAACATGATTGGTTCGTTTAATTTACCATCGTTTGTGATTTGTGATCCAAACATGCTTACAAGCTTAGGCAACGAAAATATTTTATGTGGCATGGGCGAGGTTGTAAAACATGGGGCTATTGCATACGCTTCATTATTTGAATATATAGAAAATAATATAGAACAGGTAAAAGCACGAAATCCCGAAGTATTTGCACGATTTGTACACGATTCGGTTGTAATAAAATCAAATATTGTAAATAAAGATGCAAAAGAAAAAGGTGAACGAAGAAAATTGAATTTTGGACATACCTTTGCACATGCGTTCGAAAAAATACAGAAAATTCCTCATGGCATGGCTGTGAGTATAGGAATGGTAATTGCCGCAAAAATATCGGAAAAACGAGGCTTACTTGCTCACTCTGAAGTAGAACGGCTCATTAATCTTTTACAAGCTTTATCTATGCCAACAGAAATAAATCTTTTACCCGAAGAATTGTTTTCTGTCCTAAAACGTGATAAAAAACGTGAAGGAGAAGCTATTCATTTTGTTATGTTAACCGCAATAGGAACATCTGTTGTCGAAAAAATTTCATTATCAGAATTAAACCGTATAATCTATGATTTGTATTAGTATTCAAGAAAAACATCGAGGTAAGGCTATAAGTCTTGCAAATGCTGCACAACTTGCTGAAATTAGAATTGATTTATCTCATTTCAACGAAAAAGATGTTGCATTTGTGTTCTCAAAAGCTGATTCTCAATTAATTGCAACCTGTCGACCTGCATATGTTTCCGACAAAGAAAGAATTAATTTATTAAAAACTGCAATTGCAAACGGTGCAGCGTATGTTGATGTTGAAATTGAATCATCACAAGAGGTTAAAAAAACAATAATTCCATACGCAAAAGCACATAATTGCAAATGTATAGTTTCGTATCATAATTTTAACGACACACCACAAATTGATGAACTTGAGGAGATTATAGAAGCATGCTTTGCATTAGATGCCGACATTGTAAAAATTGCAACCACAGCAAAAACAATGCAAGACAGTGCTCGTATTCTTAGTTTGTACCAAACCAACCGTCCGCTTGTGGCTCTTGCAATGGGAGACCTTGGAAAAATTACCCGCATTGCAAACATTACCCTTGGTAGCCCATTTACTTTTGTGGCTGCTCATAAAGAAAGTTTAACAGCACAAGGACAATTAACTCTTGAACAAATGAATAACATATTTCGGATTTACAATTACTCTCTATGAAAAGTTCTCAAACACAACTGTTTGCAGTAACCGGAAATCCAATTATTCACAGTAAAAGTCCGGGAATGTTTACCTCGTGTTTTCAAAAACACAATGTTGATGCTGCGTATTTTCGACTTGCAGCTACATCGGCACAACAGGCTATTTTTATGTGTAAACACATGAAACTTTCGGGCATGAATGTTACCGCTCCGTTTAAAGAAAAAATGCTTAAACTTGTTGATGTTGTGCATGATGAAGCAAAAATAATTGGCAGCATAAACACCATTGTTGTAAAAAATGGAATGTTGCACGGACACAATACCGATTATTTTGGAGTAACACAAAGTTTTGCCGATATGGGCATTTCTGTAAAAGGGAAATCATGTGTTATTATTGGAGCAGGCGGTGCTGGAAAAGCTGCTGCATACGGCTTGCAAAAAGAAGGTGCACATCTTACTATTGTAAATCGAACTATTGAAAAAGCTCAAAAATTGGCAAAAAAACTCTCATGTAATTTTGCACCTCTTAGCGAACTCAAACAAATACTTGCATCGCATACCATTATTATTTCTGCATTACATCAAAATATAAATCCTATTAAAAAAGAATGGATTACAAAATCGCATATCATTTTTGATGCAAATTACACCACCTCTGAACTTGTGCAGTGGGGAAAAGAAAAAAAATGCACCGTAGTATCGGCAGAACAATGGCTGGTAAATCAAGCTATGTTGGCATATTCTTTATTTTTTGGATATATGCCACACAAAAAAAGCCTCGAAGATGGATTAATGATGAATACTATAACAAAAAAACGGAATACCATATCAACCATAGGACTCATGGGAGCAGGTAAAACCAGTCACGGAAAAATTTTAGCGGAAAAATTAAACTATATGTTTAAAGATATTGACGAAGCTATTATTGAAAAAGAACAAAAATCAATTGTTGCTATTTTTAACGAACATGGCGAAGAGTATTTTAGAACATTAGAAATGCAAGAACTTGCACAAAGTTTTAATTCCCCCAAACCACACATACTTTCGTGCGGTGGAGGTATTGTAACACATCAAAAAAATCGGGAATTATTACAAAAAAACTCTTTAGTAGTATGGCTTTTTGCAACACCAAAAACAATTATAGAACGAACAGATATTAGCAAACGTCCTCTTTTACAAGTAAAAAACCCCGAAAAAAAACTACAAGAATTATATGAAACACGAAAAAGCATGTATGCAAAAACAGCCGATATTGTGTTTAGCACCGAAAATGAAATAAAATTAAAAAGTGCACATCAAATTATTGCCGAATTAAAACATATAGGATTATGCAACGAATAGAACCGTGTAAAATTTTTGGAACAATTACAGCCCCTACCTCAAAAAGCATGATGCAACGTGCCATTGCTATAGCATCGCTTGCACAAGGAAAAAGCATATTACACGGCGACACTGCAAGTGATGACAGTAAAGCCGCACTGAAAGTTATATATGATTTAGGTTCTGAAGTACATAAAGAGGGAAATACAATTTGCATTAACGGAGCATATAAACCACGAACAAACGAGCTTAATTGTGGCGAATCAGGCTTAGGAATACGCATGTTTACTCCTATTGCTGCACTTCATTCTTTGCCTCTTACACTCCACGGACATGGTTCTCTTAAAACTCGTCCAATTAGCATGATAGAACCCCCGCTTCGTGATTTAGGAGTACAGATACAATCAAACAATGGATTGATTCCCATACAAGTATGCGGACCACTTGTTGGTGGCACAACGCATGTTGATGGCTCAATAAGTTCGCAAGTACTTACGGGTTTACTTATTGCCAGTCCGTGTGCACAACAAGACACCTATTTACACACAAAAGACCTTAAAAGCAAGCCATATATTGACATGACCATACAAATTATGGCAGATTTTGGCGTATCAGTTACGCACAGCAATTACGAACAATTTTTTGTAAAAGCTCATCAAACATACATTCCACAAGAATACACAGTTGAAGGCGATTGGAGCGGAGCATCATTTTTTGTAGTAGCCGCTGCTCTTGGCGGACAAGTTACCATACACAACGTACGCAGCAATTCTAAGCAAGCCGATATTGCAATTATTGAAGCCGTTACCCGTGCAGGTGCTCATGTACAAATTGATGACCACAAAATAACTGTTAACAAACACACACTCAAAGCATTTGAATTTGATGCGACCGAATGTCCTGATTTATTTCCTCCTTTAGTTGCCCTTGCGGCACATTGCACAGGCATATCAAAAATCACAGGCGTTTCTCGTCTTACTCATAAAGAAAGCAACCGAGCAGTTGTATTACAAACCGAATTTGCAAAATTAGGCACACGCATAGAAAATATAGACGACACAATGTTTATATATGGAGGCACATTACAAGGCGGACGAATGCACGCTCATAACGACCACCGCATAGCAATGGCAGGAGCCTGTGCTGCAATACGTTCACAACACGCAGTTGAAATAGAAAATCCCGAATGTGTCGCAAAATCATATCCTCATTTTTTTGAAGACTTTAAAAATGTGTGTGGATAAAATCCTATCTATCGTCGAAACGATACCTACAAGAAAATAACGAAACAATCTTTAAAACCACATGCTAATAACAAAAAACACAAATCAATATCAAAACTATTTGAAGCTGATTTGTGGAATTAATCATAAATGGATATCGCATTGACGCAATCAGGATTTTTATTGTGTACATTACTGTATAGCAAGCCATATATGCGTTATATTCATATCATCTTGAGCTCTGTGGGCTATAGATTTTAGCACACAAAAGTCGGTGTTGTATTCCATGTTTACTAATACCTCATCTGTTTGCCAATTTTTGTTGGTTATAGCCAAATCTTTAATCCAATTATTGATTGTTGTATTCCAATAATTAAAATCTTCGTTCTCTACAAATCCTAATAAGCCACATGCTTTTTGCCCCTTTCCGTGCGTTTGAGTTTTAAAACGCTCAATCCCTCCATTATTTTTATTACCAATTACATATTCTTTTTCTCTTTTCTTCGGAAAAGATGTGGTTAATATTTTAGCTTCCCACACCATTAATGGTTCGTTGTGGACTCCTTCTTCCACTTTATGAAAGTAAAAATCTGGGATTCCTTTTGTTCTATTAAATGTGTCTGAATATTGATTTTTCACTCCAATATTTGGGTGCGATTTTAAAAAAACCTCTACTTGCTCTACAAATATTTGCGTGTATTTATTCTCGTTTAACGGTAATTTTAAATTAGGTTGATTCAATGCTTTTTTACATGAAACACAAGTTTTTTTCACACATTCAGTAATGAACGTAATAGTTTTTCCTTCTTGATTTGACAAGGAAGGAGTTAATTTTATATGTGAATATTCCTCTGCTATCATTAAAATCCTGCATTTGAAAAGTCAGAGAAACATTTATCTGCATCGCGATAAGCGGTTAAAGAAAGCCAATACCGGTACTGATTTGGTTTTATAAACACAATGGTATCCTTTTGAGGATAGAGTTTGATGATTCTGTTTACAGACAAGTGAACAGAAATTTCATTTGTCGTAAGTCCATCAATATTCAGCTTAGATAAATCTTTACTGAATTTTGGTTCTGTATTTTTATTATCATACTTAAATACGGTTGCAATTAATGAGTTTTCAAGTTGTACTACATCAGATAATCTGAATTTTCGATTATTGTCCTCATAAATTGTATTTAATGCTCTGGAAAACTCCATTCCGTATTTAGATATAACGGACTCAAATTTATTTTGCCTAATTTGCTGTAACGCTTTTGATTTTTCTCCGTGTATAAAGAAGTCTTGCTGATACTCCAAGCTATCGTTTATTACATTTACGTCAAACTCTGAAAACAAAAAATCATCTCCAATAAAAGGAAGATTTTTGAAATCTTTTAATAAGAATGTATTATTTCTATTTATGAGTGTTTCGGAGCTTGTTGCAAGAAAATAGAATTTGTAAAAATTGTAGTGTTTTTCAAAGGAACTACATACACCCTTTAACAAAGTTGTGTCATTTTCTAAAGATTTAATAGAAAGCAATCTCCTTTTGAAAGAAAATGATGTTTTGTTATAAAAAATTGGAAATCTATTCTCTCCAATATTTTCCCATATTATTAGGTTGGGAGCAATAAAAGATTCTTTTGTAGGAACTTTAGAAAATTTAGCTGACTTACTCATTTTTGTAAGTAAGTCATAACTAATTTCATTTTCATTTATTGCTTCCGTAGGTAAAAACGGGATTTCATAGATGTATTTTGGAGTTAAATTTTGTTTACTACCAATCTCAAATCCTTCTTCAATAATGCTATTATTTTCTACCAAATAATCTTTCAAAATTGGTAACTCTTGTACTTTTTCAACAATGGTTTTTATTCTACCACCACCCAAAATATTTATTTTCCAAATAAACTCATTGTTGATAGCAGTTTGGCGGTTTACAAAATGTAAATCATAATCATCTATTTCAAAAACAATTCGTTCTTTGGTTGCTCTTGTTCGTCTAAATGTCAGGTGCAGGATATTTTTACTAAAATCAGGCTTTTCATTTCTAACAAATATTGCTGCGGAAGCCACATCTGCTCCATTATCCCAAAGTGATTTGTTTCTTGCTAATGCCGTAAAATCAAAAATCTGTACTGCATTATAGTTTGAGAATAAGGCTTTTTTATAATCATTGGAAGTGCTATTGTACAACAATCCTGATGATTTGATAATCAAACATACCAATCCGCTATTTTTTAAGAAGCTGAATGATTCCGAAAGAAATTTTAAGGCAATTTGTCCTTGTGGAATTTTTATTTTTTGATTGTGTAATTCCCATACATTTGAGTAATCAGAAATTGCTCCCCTCACAAAAGGTGGATTGCCAATTACTAAATCAAACTTTTTATTCTCAAAAGATTTACACTTAAAAAAATCTGAATGAATTAAATTTTTATCCGTTAAATCATCAAATCGCAATTGGTTTAAAATTTTCACAGGATTTAATTCATTGCATAATGCCAAACTTAAACTGAAAGAAGCTAATCTTACGGCTTGTTCTTCTTTATCTATACCATACATATTTCGTAGTAATGACTTTAAATCGTTACTATCAGGAGTTTTCATATTATTTTGAAGTCTCCAAATCTGAACCAAGCGTTTAAAGGCTACCACTAAAAAAATACCCGAGCCGCAAGCAGGGTCTAAAATTGTGTAGTTTTTTAAGTCAAAGTTTTTATACTTTTTTAAAGGAATACATTCATCAACTAACAATTTAGCTAAATGTGATGGTGTATAATACAATCCTTTTTCTTGCTTGTTTTCTCCTAAAAACTCCTCGTATAAACGGCTAATTAGTTCTACAGGAATTAGTTTAAACTCAAAATACCTCCAATCAGCAAAATCAAATTCAAGTTGTTCAGACCCCAAATCAGCTTTGTCAGTTGCTAATAATTTGGCAACTATGGATAAATCTAATGTTTTAAGCTGATTTTGTTCTGCTGCCTCCCATTTAAATACGTTGCCATTAAAATCCTTATTTAAGTCAGTAAGAAGCTCTACAAACTTGCCTTGTTGCTTTAAAACATCGTTGAAAGAAGATGCTCCATTATATTTCTGAAAATATTTTTCCGACAATAATTTATTGCCATTATCATCAATTCGTTCCTCTAAATATTTTATTAAAATAGCTTGAACAATAATTTTATTTACAATTTCAGAAGATACGTTTTCAAATTCTTCTGTTAATTTTTGGGCTACAAAACGAATATTACTAATTAATGTATCATACGCAGAGTTTTGAAACTTAAATTTATTTTTCAACTCCTCTTGCTCCCAAAACACACCGCTTTTTATTTTTATGGCAAACTGTTCGTTATATACATCATGAACCTTGCCTGCTACTATTAAATTTTTTACTAAATATTCTGGTTTGTAATCTTTGGTAATGTGCTTGGTACAGTCAATAATTTTTATTTCTGTATTATAAAAAACACAAGCCAAAGGAGCTTCGCCACTACTCCAAATATTAGTTTGAATATCTGCTATATCATTTTCTTGAGCCTCGTTAAAATTTCTGTCTGTAAAATCAAACAAATAAACTTGGGGCTTATAGCTGCCGTTTAATTGTCGGCGTAGATATACGGCAGAAGCCTTAAACTCACTTGCTTTTTCTATGTGAAATTGAATTTGTGGGTCAGGTAAATTCTTTTCATTATCGGTTAAGTAAAGGCAATCGTCTTCTATAGCAAACCCAAGTTGTGCTATAACGTTCTGAAAATCGGCGTGTATGTTTTTTATCTTTTCCATAGTACAACAATACACAAATATACATAAATTTTTGAATTATTTATTTTTCTGTATGTGCGGATGCTGCGTTTGTTTATATCAGATAAACTTTATTTAAAAATGTATAAAAGTATGAGGAAGAGTGAAAAAATGTTGGGTTACGAATTATATTTTTATATTTGTATATATAAAAATAAGAATTGACAAAATACCCATTATTATAATAGCTTTACATTAAATCATTTATGTTTCAACATTTTCTTATCACACGATTTAATCTCCCTAATAAAGGATGGCAATTAGATAAAAATAATAATTTGGTACAAAATGATGAATGGCTTCATCAAAGAATTGTGTTATTTGAAACATATTGCTTACCCTCTATTCAAAATCAAAGTTGTAAAGAATTTATTTGGTTTGTGTATTTTAATTCAGACTCTCCTGAATATTTATTAAAAAAAATTTCCGAATGGAAAGCAATGTGCAAAAATTTCATTCCTCAATTCTCTTCTGATTATGATTCCTGCTTAAACAATGAAATGTCAGAACATATACATGCATATATTTCTAAACAATCAACTTTTATAATAACTACAAGATTAGACAACGACGATGCTCTGCATAGAGATGCTATACAGATAATTCAAAACCATTTTATTGCAGAGGATAATGTAATTATTGATATTGAAGAAGGCTATTGTTATGCCCCTAAACAAGGAATTATTACAAAACACAAATTTATTAGCAATCAATTTGTTTCATATATAGAACAACACAAAAAAAATTATAGTACCGTATATAGAGAAGGGCATCCGGCATGGATTGGTAAAGCAATATTTATCTCAATTAAGCACAAACGCTTATGGTTGCAAATTGTACATGATACGAATGTTGTTAATTCTTTAAAAGGAAAAATATGTTTACAATTGCATGTTTTAGATAATTTTAATCTTTCTAAAGCTTATACTGTTTCATTTTATAAAGCATTTCGAAAACGTTTTATTCAAATGTATTATAATTTGAAGCATTTTGTGAAAATAAATTTATTAAAATTATGAAATACGATTTTGCCATTGAGCAACACCCTCAAACTATTTACATTTTAAATCAAATTAAAGAAAATCAGTCAATTTTAGAATTTGGTTGTCATTCAGGAAGATTATCAAAATTACTAATAAATAAAAATTGTAATGTTTTAGGTTTTGATAATGATGATTCTGCTTTAATTGAAGCAAAACAAAAAGGAGTTAATGCTTTTAATGTTAATTTAAATGATATAAATAGCTGGATGAGTATTATAAAAAACACTACTTTTGACACTTTAATTATATACAATATATGATAAGCCTTAGTACATATATTTTTTCTGTTATATCTTTTATCATAGTTTATGCTATTGGATATGTTTTGTATAATACAGTATATCCAATAAAGCGTCCGTACGAATCTTTTTTCTTAAAATTAGTATTAGGCATACTCGGTATAGTGCTTGTATATAGTATTGTAAGAACTCGCGGAAACACTATATTTTTAGGACTTTTATTGTTTTTGTTATTATATCTTTTTACGCACCGCAAACGCACACCCATACAGTGGGATGCTATAGAATATAAGCAGCTTACAATTGCAATTGCTGTACTTTCTTTGTTTTTTATACTTATAGCATTCTTTATTTTTGGTCCAAGTTTTTATAATAAATTTCTCTATCACGATTTTTCTTTTTATGCAGCTATAGCTCATTCGCTTAAAGCTGTAGGTTCCGAAAATCTGCATATATCACTTACAGAAAACATATACGATAGAAGTTTTTATCATTATTTTGAGCTTTGGCTTGCAGCGTTTTTTAGTCTTCTCTATAAAACACCTACTCTTACGTCTCTTATTCAAATTACTCAACCTCTGCTATTAACTATTATGTCTGTAGGGGCATATACAGTTTGTAACACCTACATACCAAATAAACGCTTACCACGAATTATTTGTGTAATAAGCGTGTTTGCTGTTCCTTTTTTAGCAGAAGTGCTCAATAGTGTTTTTAATACCACACTATTTGTAAATTTTAGTATGTTAAATCAATTTTGGTTGAAATACACAATCATAGTAATATGTATAATATGGTGGTTTTTATATGTTCGCGACAGGCAAATGCTACATATCCCCTTGTTAGTACTTACGTTTGTGTATTCCACTACTTTATTTGTAATAACTGCCTCTGTAGTACTACACTATACATTTTTTGTAAAGAAATCTAAACAATCTATATTGCATTACGGTATATTGCTATTTCCGTTTTTATTTTATATTGTATATTATGGCGTATGGAATTCTTCGGGTGCAGAAGCTCCACAATCTGTACTATCAAAAACTATAGAAAATTTTACTAATTTCACCTATACAGATGCTAAAAAACTTATGGGCGATGTACTTTTGTTTGCTATACGCCATTATAGCCTATATATTCTTTTTCTTATTCCTGTAGGTGTGTATATTATAAAGCATACAAATATACTATATACCTCATCATTTATTTTTTTCATCATACTATCTATAAGTGCCTTTGCTATTATTCCAATATTATTATTT
>JAAYPM010000079.1 GCA_012519815.1 Bacteroidales bacterium | reverse complement strand
ATTTCATGCAATTTTTCCAACCTCAACAAAAATGTGCGTATGCGTTGTATTTACTAATCAAAATGCGGTTTTTATAGGGGGTTCGGTTTGTGCAAAATAGTGGGGGTTATTGTCCTTACGGGACAACAAAAAAGCTTCGGAAAAAATCCGAAGCTTTTTTTATTATCATAGCGTTCTATAACAAAAAATATTTTTACTATTTCAAAATATAGTATTGTTTTGAAATATTATGACTTTTTAGTAATATTACATAAAAATTTAATCATTCATTTAACAATATTATAATGCGCAAAAATATATTGTTTTTTCTTCTCATCTGTTTTATTCTTAATGGATACAGTCAAGATACTATTATAAATCATTGGAAAAACGGAACAATAAGCAGCAAAGGGTATCTGTACAATGGTACAGAGCAAGGTACATGGGAGTATTGGGATTCTCTTGGCAGAAAAATACAAGAAACATCATTTTTACGTGGTCGGTTGCACGGACCTACTAAAATATTTGATGAAAAAGGAACGCTTATTTTTGAAACAACGTATTTTTTAAATGTAAAACAAGGAGCATATAAGGAATATTTTTCCTCTGGTAAACTTGCTGTTTCTGGTTATTTTAAAAATAACGAAAAAGATAGCGTTTGGCAGTATTTTTATCCCACAGGACCACTAAGAAAAGAAGAATATTATGTGCATAAAGATACGGTATTGCTTATTCGATATTGCTATCAACGTGGTTCGTGCACTGTATATGAGGGAAATGGAACCTATCAAACATATTGGTCAAATAACACTATAAAAGAAAAAGGAAATTATAAAAATGGATTTCCGCACGGTGAATGGGAAGTGTATTTTGAAAACGGAACACTCCAAGCAAAAGGAGCGTATGAACGTGGACAAAAAGTTGGAGATTGGATAGAAAACTATGAAAATGGTATGCCAAAAGAACGAATTAATCATTCGAAAGGAACCTATGAATTATGGCATAAAAACGGCAAACTTCATGTGCAGGGTTTTATTAAAGATGAACTCAAGGATTCGCTTTGGCACACATGGAATAGTGCTGGAATTTTGATTTCAAAAAACAATTTTTCACAAGGTAAATTTCATGGATTACAGCAATCTTGGTATCCTGACGGTACTATAAAATCTGAAATAAACTATAGTAATAATCTAAAACAAGGAAAAGCAATATGGTATTTTACCAACGGAAAAATTGATATGGAGGGCTATTTTGAACAAGATATGCAACATGGAAAATGGACATATTGGCAAAGCAATGGAGAAGTTGGTAACACTGGAGCATATGAACTTGGTAAAATGCAAGGGTATTGGGTGTGGTTTTTTGCTGATGGAAAAACTATCTGGAAAGAAGGAAATTATGATAATGATAAACGTATAGGATTGTGGAAACATTATTATGAAACAGGGCAATTGCTCTACGAAGGAAATTTTACCGAAGATGTAGAAGATGGCGAATTTACACAATGGTTTGAAAACGGTGATAAAGAAATACATGGGTTTTTTACTATGGGAACAATGAGTGGCACGTGGGAATCGTGGTATGAATTGCCTACAAAACAACAAAAATACTCTATTCAATATAAAAATGATGTACGCCACGGAAAAGAAATATATTGGAATGAAAACGGTAATATGCGTTCAGAAAAAATGTATTCAAACGGAATGCTTAATGGAGTTTCAAAAACGTATTTTGAAAATGGAAAACCTAATATTTTTGGTGAGTATTCTTTAGATAAAATGGTAGGAACATGGAAGTATTTTAATGAAAGTGGCACCTGCGAACGTGAACAAACATATAAAAATGGCTTGCCTTCTGGTACGTGGATTACTCGCTATAAAGAAGGTCCTGTAAAAGAAGAAATTGCATATAAAAATGGACTTAAACATGGGTGGTACATGCACTATTCTATACAAGGGAAAAAAATATATGCTGCAAAATATAAAAATGGAGAGGTGTTTAAAATAACAACAGATGAACGTCAAAAAAATCAAACTATACGACAATAATATGAATGCTCTTGTAATAATTCCTGCACGCTACGGTTCTACAAGATTTCCCGGTAAACCTTTAGTGAAAATTAAAGGAAAATCTATGATACAAAGGGTGTATGAGCAGGCAAAAAAAGCTGCGGAACATGTTTGGGTTGCAACAGATGATATGCGTATTGAATCGGCGGTAACAAAATTCGGCGGTATGTGTGTAATGACCTCGTCGCAACACACAAGCGGAACCGATAGAATTGCCGAAGCTCTTGATTTAATTCCCGACACACAACAATTTAACGTGATTGTGAACATTCAAGGCGATGAGCCGTTTATTGAACCAACCCAAATTTCTCAACTTATTGAACTCTGCTCACATTCTGATGTGCAAATAGCTACGCTTATAAAAAAAATTGATTCGGTTGATGATTTATTTAATCCAAATAAACCAAAAGTAATTTGCAATAAACAAAACAATGCAATTTATTTTAGTCGCTCGCCTATACCTTTTATGCGCGATGTGGAAAAAAGTATATGGCACAATAAACATACATTTTACAAACATATTGGTGTATATGCATACAAAAAAAATGTACTCAAAGAAATCACAAAACTTACACCTACGGTACTCGAAATTGCTGAAAATTTAGAACAACTTCGTTGGATTGAACATAATTATACTATTAAAACAGGTGTTACCGAATATGAAAATCTTTCTGTTGATACACAAGAAGATTTAGATGCTATTTTGAAAATTTTAAAGTAAAGTCACAATGAAACATCATGTTTTTGTTATTTTTTGCAGCTTTTTCATTTTTTTTTCTTGCTCAAAAGAAGCAACATTACCTGTACATGATGATTCATATTTTAACTATTTTCCACTTATCCCAGGAGCAGAGCGAATATATCAAGTAACTTCTATTCATATTGATGCTCCTACAAATATTAACGATACAGCTATTTATTTTTTACGTGAACAAGTGCTCGATACAATTATTGATACTCTTGATTATACCATATATCTTATTTCACAAGAAAAACGTACTTCCGACACCCTTCCATGGCAGCATGTACAACATATTGCCATAAGAAAACACCAGCGGAAAATAGTGAAAATTGAAGATAATATGGCATATACACTATTACAATTCCCCGCAAGTACATCTATTACGTGGGATGGAAATGAATACAACAATAAAGCCCCTGAAATGTATTCATATTCAGACCTTTCTGCAAATTATGGGCATGAAAACATGATATTAGATTCGGTACTTGTGGTAAAACAATCGTTTTTTGAATCATTATACACTTATACGTTTAAAGAAGAGCAATATGCGTATGGTATTGGGCTGTGTTCTAAAACAGATTATGTGTTTGAATCACAACCAACACATGCTAATATTAATATAAATATGCCTATTAAAGAACGCATTACATATGGTTATTTACATACATATTTATTAATTTCATACTCAATTCCTGAATGACCTTTTTATTGCTTTTCCTTTCTGGCATTACCATGCAAGGCGGAACGTATATTCCTCCAAATTCTGAATATATTTCTTATTCGGGGCGATTTGACACACACGATTCAACGCAGT
Organism: Bacteroidales bacterium; assembly: GCA_012519815.1. Classification (GTDB taxonomy): domain Bacteria; phylum Bacteroidota; class Bacteroidia; order Bacteroidales; family UBA1715; genus JAQICB01. Next base: position 4,448 of record JAAYPM010000079.1, on the reverse strand, counting down.
ATGTATGTTCGTTTTCAACCAGCACTATACAAATACGCACAAATTCCACATACATAGATGCCTCTATATATGATTATGCTGTTGATTCAAATCAACCAAATTATATTGAAATAATTGTAGATAATGCCATATATGCAACCATTAAATTAACAAAAGGCTTGCAGATATATAGAATTTTTGAATCTGATTCCTGTGCATATAGAACAATTTCTATTGTAAAACGCACCGAAGGACAAATTGGCAATATTGGTTTTAAAGGCTTTGTAATCAATCAACATGCTGGTATTCAAAAAATTGAAAAGTCAGATTTGCGCATGCTTTTTATTGGAAATTCTATAACATGTGGTTATGGCAACGAGGCCTTACACGCAGAATCTCCATTTGAATCAGCAACAGAAAATGCATACATGTCGTATGCCGCATGCGGCATACGACATGTATGCATTTTCTGTTGCTGATTCAAATGGAGATTCTGCGTGTAAGGCCTCGTTGCCATAACCACATGTTATAGAATTTCCAATAAAAAGCATGCGCAAATCTGACTTTTCAATTTTTTGAATACCAGCATGTTGATTGATTACAAAGCCTTTAAAACCAATATTGCCAATTTGTCCTTCGGTGCGTTTTACAATAGAAATTGTTCTATATGCACAGGAATCAGATTCAAAAATTCTATATATCTGCAAGCCTTTTGTTAATTTAATGGTTGCATATATGGCATTATCTACAATTATTTCAATATAATTTGGTTGATTTGAATCAACAGCATAATCATATATAGAGGCATCTATGTATGTGGAATTTGTGCGTATTTGTATAGTGCTGGTTGAAAACGAACATACATACTGCGTTGAATCGTGTGTGTCAAATCGCCCCGAATAAGAAATATATTCAGAATTTGGAGGAATATACGTTCCGCCTTGCATGGTAATGCCAGAAAGGAAAAGCAATAAAAAGGTCATTCAGGAATTGAGTATGAAATTAATAAATATGTATGTAAATAACCATATGTAATGCGTTCTTTAATAGGCATATTTATATTAATATTAGCATGTGTTGGTTGTGATTCAAACACATAATCTGTTTTAGAACACAGCCCAATACCATACGCATATTGCTCTTCTTTAAACGTATAAGTGTATAATGATTCAAAAAACGATTGTTTTACCACAAGTACCGAATCTAATATCATGTTTTCATGCCCATAATTTGCAGAAAGGTCTGAATATGAATACATTTCAGGGGCTTTATTGTTGTATTCATTTCCATCCCACGTAATAGATGTACTTGCGGGGAATTGTAATAGTGTATATGCCATATTATCTTCAATTTTCACTATTTTCCGCTGGTGTTTTCTTATGGCAATATGTTGTACATGCTGCCATGGAAGGGTGTCGGAAGTACGTTTTTCTTGTGAAATAAGATATATGGTATAATCAAGAGTATCAATAATTGTATCGAGCACTTGTTCACGTAAAAAATAAATAGCTGTATCGTTAATATTTGTAGGAGCATCAATATGAATAGAAGTTACTTGATATATTCGCTCTGCTCCTGGGATAAGTGGAAAATAGTTAAAATATGAATCATCATGTACAGGTAATGTTGCTTCTTTTGAGCAAGAAAAAAAAATGAAAAAGCTGCAAAAAATAACAAAAACATGATGTTTCATTGTGACTTTACTTTAAAATTTTCAAAATAGCATCTAAATCTTCTTGTGTATCAACAGAAAGATTTTCATATTCGGTAACACCTGTTTTAATAGTATAATTATGTTCAATCCAACGAAGTTGTTCTAAATTTTCAGCAATTTCGAGTACCGTAGGTGTAAGTTTTGTGATTTCTTTGAGTACATTTTTTTTGTATGCATATACACCAATATGTTTGTAAAATGTATGTTTATTGTGCCATATACTTTTTTCCACATCGCGCATAAAAGGTATAGGCGAGCGACTAAAATAAATTGCATTGTTTTGTTTATTGCAAATTACTTTTGGTTTATTTGGATTAAATAAATCATCAACCGAATCAATTTTTTTTATAAGCGTAGCTATTTGCACATCAGAATGTGAGCAGAGTTCAATAAGTTGAGAAATTTGGGTTGGTTCAATAAACGGCTCATCGCCTTGAATGTTCACAATCACGTTAAATTGTTGTGTGTCGGGAATTAAATCAAGAGCTTCGGCAATTCTATCGGTTCCGCTTGTGTGTTGCGACGAGGTCATTACACACATACCGCCGAATTTTGTTACCGCCGATTCAATACGCATATCATCTGTTGCAACCCAAACATGTTCCGCAGCTTTTTTTGCCTGCTCATACACCCTTTGTATCATAGATTTTCCTTTAATTTTCACTAAAGGTTTACCGGGAAATCTTGTAGAACCGTAGCGTGCAGGAATTATTACAAGAGCATTCATATTATTGTCGTATAGTTTGATTTTTTTGACGTTCATCTGTTGTTATTTTAAACACCTCTCCATTTTTATATTTTGCAGCATATATTTTTTTCCCTTGTATAGAATAGTGCATGTACCACCCATGTTTAAGTCCATTTTTATATGCAATTTCTTCTTTTACAGGACCTTCTTTATAGCGAGTAATCCACGTACCAGAAGGCAAGCCATTTTTATATGTTTGTTCACGTTCGCAGGTGCCACTTTCATTAAAATACTTCCATGTTCCTACCATTTTATCTAAAGAATACTCACCAAAAATATTAGGTTTTCCATTTTCAAAATACGTTTTTGAAACTCCATTAAGCATTCCGTTTGAATACATTTTTTCTGAACGCATATTACCGTTTTCATTCCAATATATTTCTTTTCCGTGGCGTACATCATTTTTATATTGAATAGAGTATTTTTGTTGTTTTGTAGGCAATTCATACCACGATTCCCACGTGCCACTCATTGTTCCCATAGTAAAAAACCCATGTATTTCTTTATCACCGTTTTCAAACCATTGTGTAAATTCGCCATCTTCTACATCTTCGGTAAAATTTCCTTCGTAGAGCAATTGCCCTGTTTCATAATAATGTTTCCACAATCCTATACGTTTATCATTATCATAATTTCCTTCTTTCCAGATAGTTTTTCCATCAGCAAAAAACCACACCCAATACCCTTGCATTTTACCAAGTTCATATGCTCCAGTGTTACCAACTTCTCCATTGCTTTGCCAATATGTCCATTTTCCATGTTGCATATCTTGTTCAAAATAGCCCTCCATATCAATTTTTCCGTTGGTAAAATACCATATTGCTTTTCCTTGTTTTAGATTATTACTATAGTTTATTTCAGATTTTATAGTACCGTCAGGATACCAAGATTGCTGTAATCCATGAAATTTACCTTGTGAAAAATTGTTTTTTGAAATCAAAATTCCAGCACTATTCCATGTGTGCCAAAGCGAATCCTTGAGTTCATCTTTAATAAAACCCTGCACATGAAGTTTGCCGTTTTTATGCCATAATTCATAGGTTCCTTTCGAATGATTAATTCGTTCTTTTGGCATACCATTTTCATAGTTTTCTATCCAATCTCCAACTTTTTGTCCACGTTCATACGCTCCTTTTGCTTGGAGTGTTCCGTTTTCAAAATACACTTCCCATTCACCGTGCGGAAATCCATTTTTATAATTTCCTTTTTCTTTTATAGTGTTATTTGACCAATATGTTTGATAGGTTCCATTTCCCTCATATACAGTGCACGAACCACGTTGATAGCAATATCGAATAAGCAATACCGTATCTTTATGCACATAATATTCTTCTTTTCTTAGTGGTCCTGTGGGATAAAAATACTGCCAAACGCTATCTTTTTCGTTATTTTTAAAATAACCAGAAACAGCAAGTTTACCAGAGGAAAAATATTCCTTATATGCTCCTTGTTTTACATTTAAAAAATACGTTGTTTCAAAAATAAGCGTTCCTTTTTCATCAAATATTTTAGTAGGTCCGTGCAACCGACCACGTAAAAATGATGTTTCTTGTATTTTTCTGCCAAGAGAATCCCAATACTCCCATGTACCTTGCTCTGTACCATTGTACAGATACCCTTTGCTGCTTATTGTTCCGTTTTTCCAATGATTTATAATAGTATCTTGACTGTATCCATTAAGAATAAAACAGATGAGAAGAAAAAACAATATATTTTTGCGCATTATAATATTGTTAAATGAATGATTAAATTTTTATGTAATATTACTAAAAAGTCATAATATTTCAAAACAATACTATATTTTGAAATAGTAAAAATATTTTTTGTTATAGAACGCTATGATAATAAAAAAAGCTTCGGATTTTTTCCGAAGCTTTTTTGTTGTCCCGTAAGGACAATAACCCCCACTATTTTGCACAAACCGAACCCCCTATAAAAACCGCATTTTGATTAGTAAATACAACGCATACGCACATTTTTGTTGAGGTTGGAAAAATTGCATGAAAT
>JAAYPM010000078.1 GCA_012519815.1 Bacteroidales bacterium | reverse complement strand
CTCGGTCCTTCAAGTCCAACGGACCCCCCAAAACCAACGGTTAAAGCACTTGTAATAATAGATGAGTACATATTATGAGGTTTGATTTTACCCCGCCGCATAGATACAGCATATAACACGCTTGGAACGCCGTGTTTCACATCTTCACGAACAAAATATTTCATAAAGGCAACAGCGAGTGTAATACCAATTATCGGGAATAAAAAATAGAAGAAATTTCCTTCACCAAACGGCGACCACACATGTAAAACATACGAAATAAAATGAGCAAGATTTTTTAAAATAACAGCAACAACTCCAACAATGAGACCAGTAAAAACACTTAAAATATACATAAACTGCATATCTGTAATGCTCTCTAATCTCCATTTATAAAACCGTACAAGTATTTTATTTGAACTAACTTTCATTAAGTTTTTTTAAATTTTCAACAAATTAAACAAAAAAAAACATACTTTATACTAAAACAGAAAAAAGTATCGTTACTGATACATAAAACATAAAAAAAAGATTGCCTATGAATCAAAAATTTACTCAATCAAAAAACTCTCAAGCTTGTATTAAAACACCATTTGAAACAAATCGTTTACAACAAAAAATCGTGTTTTTACAAAATTATTGCAGAGCTTTTAAAAACATTCAAACCAATTCGATTGTTCATATTGAATTTGCTCTCAATTAAACAAAGTGTTTATTTGGTTTATTTCGGAAGCTCCTTTTATTTTTTTAAAAGGAGCTTTTTTTATTCTTATTTTATTCTATAAATTTAGTATTAAAGGAAAAATGTGCGAAACTTACTTGTTAAATGGAGATTTAACAAGTTGAGTTTCACACATTCATAAATTTGTCTTAATGCGAAAGCTTTAACTTTGAGAGAAATGAATAGAAATTACGCATAAGACAAATTGTTTTTAGGGCGAGGCAAAACATTATTTATTTGAGAGTTAGAATAATGTTTAAGAAATATAATACCAAAAACACTATTATGTACCCATAAGAGAAAATTTAACATTTTGCATATTTGTAGATTCCCCATTACTACAGATGTATGTGTTAAATTTCTCAGGTACATAATATTTTTTAATAATTATGCCGTAAAATTCTAATAAAACAAACAGACTTCATGTGACTTTTGTGTCGTTTTTATATGAATTTTGTTGCATAACAATAAAAAAACAACACTATTTTTTGTATTACAACTACAAAAAATCAGCAATTATCTTCGTAAAAGCGAGTCTCGATAATCGGAAGGTGTTACTCCATAATACTTTACAAAGCAACGAGTAAAATACGAAGGGTCAGAAAATCCGATAGCATACGCAATTTCAATAATACGAGAATCATTATATTGTAATAATTCAGCCGCTGCATTCATTCGCATTTTAATAAAATAATCTTTCGGAGATATTGCATATGCCTGCTTAACCTTTCGGAATAATTGTGTGCGACTCATATTCATATATTCTGCCATATCTTCTACAGAAAATTCAGAGTTTGCAATGTTTTGTTTTAACAATTCATCAAAACGCATCATAAATGTATCGGAATTTTGAGCATCAGTATGTATATGTTCTAAACTAATTTTATTTTCTTTTTGTTCATTTTGCAAAAATATTTTATGAATCAAAGCTAAAAGCACAGGCTTACTCACGGGTTTTTGCAAAAACGCATCAGCATTACTTTCATATGCTTGTCGTTTAATATTATCATCATGAATAGAAGAAATAAGAATAACTGGTATGTGGCTTGTTTTTTTCTTGTTTTTAATAGTATTGCACAATAAAAATCCATCTATTTCAGGCATCAGAATATCTGAAACAACCATATGAAACGTTTCGTGTTGTAAAGTTTCTAAAAATTCTCGTGCCGAAGTAAATAAAACACACATAAAGTCTTGTTCAAGAAAATCGCGAAACAAACGTAAAATAGCAGGATTATCATCTACAATAGCTATACGATATGCATGTTCTTTTATTGGCATTCGCTCACCTTCATAAACAGTTGCAATAGTAGAGTTATCAACATGTTGGGGTTTTATTGGAACACGAATATAAAACACGGTACCTTTATTTGGAGAAGATTCAATATGTATTTCGCCTTTATTTTTTTCAACAAACTGTTTACTTACCAATAACCCAAGCCCTGTTCCGTGTAATGTATGCTGCTTTTTTATTGATTTTTTTTCAACATCCATTAATCCTTCAAGAATATCTGGTTCAATGCCAATACCTGAATCTTTTATTTTAACCTCAACAAAATCACCTTTTTCTTCGAGCGAAATAACAACCACGCCACTTTCATTAGTATATTTTAAAGCGTTATTGTAAATATTGCGAAATACCGTTGTCATCATTTCTCTATCGGCATACATACGCACATGTTTCGTGTTTTTGAAATGTGTTATAATGTTTTTTTCTTGTGCCACATGTTGATACGACTCTATAACATCTTGTATAATTTCGACCACTTCAAAATAATCAGGACGACATTCAATTGTAGTTGATTGCCCTTTTGACCAAAACAATAAATTTTCGAGTAAATCGGACGCATTGTGTGTTGCAAGAGAGATTAGCGATATTATTCGTTGTTTTTTAGACGAAGGAATTGAGTCAAAATCATTTCGCAACATTTCACTTAATCCTTGAATAGAATAAAAAGAGTTTTTTACATCATGTGTAATGAGAGAAAAAAGCTGATTATTTGTTTCATTTAATTGCTTTAACGATTTATTAAGTTCCGATAATTCAAGAGATTCTTCTTGTAATTGTTTCGTTAAATCCTCTAACTCTTCTTTTTGTTCGCTCAATTCTTGATTACTGTCTTGTAGTTGTTTTGATACGAATTTAAGCTCGGAGTTTTGCACTTCTATTTGTTGTTTTTGCTGTTTTAATGTTTTTGTTTGTGCAAACACCTCTTTTTCGAGTACACGTTTTTGTTTTTGCAAAGAATAGAGTCTCAAATAATACAATCCATATAATAGAGCAAAAACAGTTAACAAAGCAAGCAGCAAAAACCAAGGCGTTTTCCACCATGGTGGAGTAATAGTAATAGTAAGACTTTGCACAATTGCATGTTCAGGATTAAACTGCCACGCTTTCACGTAAAGCGTGTAGTCTCCTGGTGGAATATTTGTGAATGTAAGCTCTCGTGTTTTTCCGATTGGAACCCAAGAATCGTTAAATCCTTTAAGAAAATAGGCATATTCCACAGCTTCGGGTGAATTAAAACAAACCGATTCAAAGGCAATACCCCATACATTTTGCTCAGCAGAAAGTTCAATACCTTGCAATAGCGAAATGTGTTTTGGCAACAAATCTGACCCTGGCACAACCTTTTGGTGTGACACATAAAAATCAGAAAAAAACATATCTACTATTGTATGACGTTGCAATATTTCGTGTTCATAAAAAGAAAAAAGACCTTCATTGGTACCGAAATACATTTTTCCGTTTGAATCTTGAAAAACAGCACGTGGAATATAAAATAAATGAGAAGATGTTTTGGAAACAACAATTTTTTTATATGTCTGCGACTGTGCTTTATACACAAACAAACCATGTGCACTCGCAAACCAAAAATTATTAGATACATCTGCAAAAACAGAAAACACCTCAACGTTTGCGAGTTCGGGTATTATTTCAGAAGCATTTTGTATGTTTTTTGTTTTTTTATGAATAATAAATGCACCTTTATTTGTTCCCACAAGCATTTCATGAGAATGAGTTTCATGTAAAGAATGTACAAACAAAGGGAAATGTGGATGTTCATGTACATCATTTTCTAAAATTTGCGTTACTTCATTATGTTCAACAATATATAAATTTCGAATAGTAGCAACCCATAGCACTGAATCTGAATCATATATCATATCATTTATAAAGTTTTGCTGAGGAGGAAAATATGCACCATAATCAATAGAATCAATAAAATGAATGTTTTCATATGGTAAAGAAAACAAATGCAAACCATGTTGATGTGTTCCCAACAAAATGGTATCTGAATTTTTAAAACAAAAAGCTTTAATAGCATCATGTAACAATTGAGTGTTTTTTTCTGAATACACACGCACGGTATAATCCTTCATAGATATCCCCATAATTCCACCTTGCCATGATGCGACCCACATAGTTTCGCCATCATGTATCATTTTCATAATTGAATTTGACGACAAACCTGTTTTTTGATTAAGAACGCGTATAGGTTGTGATTTCGAATTAAAAATAGTTATTCCTCCACCATCAGTTCCTACCCAAATATTTCCAAACACATCACTCTGTATTGCACTCACAATATTGCTTCCTAATCCAGATTGCACATCAGTATGCTGTATTCCATTATACACAGGATTATACAAAAACAACCCATCACCATAGGTAGCAATCCAAACTCGTCCTTCGGAATCGCATAAAATTTTATCTACAGCAGCAATAGGAATATTACTTGTTTGATGTTGCTGTAATCGTATTAATTCTCCGTTTTTTGTATACACCCACACACCACTATAACTTGTTCCTATCCACACATTTCCCTGCAAATCCTTTTCGAGTGCAGATATAAAAACAGCTGACAATTCAGGGAATTTTTGCTCAACAGAAAAATCACCAAATTCATGATACGTTACAGCATAAAAACCATTTGTTGTTCCCACATATAAAAGAGTGTCAGAAATAGGTAAAATAGCATGTATTCGTGGGTTTTCTGTAACAGAATAAGGTTCTAAATCGATTAATATTTTTTGCACAGAATCAGCTGAAAGCCAAACTAATCCTTGCGTATTAGTTCCAAACCAAAAATTTTTATGAGTATCTATATGCATTGATAAAACATCAGAATGATTTAAAAAATGCACCTCTCGAAATGCTTTTAAAAATTTATGAGCAAAAGGGCTGTAACGATACACACCATCAGCAGAAAGCACATATAAATCTGAAGAATCTGCTTGATAAAATTTTCGAAACAGAGGATATTCATACATGCTAATATAATTCAAAGAAACATCATGAAAATCTCCAGTGCCATGGTCGTAATACATAATTGACCCATTAAATCCAGCAAAAAACAAGCGTTCATCGGTATGTGCATGTGCACACACAAAATCATTTCGTATTAAATGTGCTGAAGGTGAGTTTTCTTTTGTGTATGAATAAAAATCAGTTCCATTAAAAGTGTTTATACCATAAGTTGTTGGAAACCAAATAACACCACGAGAATCCTCAATAACATCAAAAATATAGTTGTCGCTTAAACCGTCTGATTTTGAATAGTTTTTTAAATTAAATGTTTGCTGAGCACATAGTGTAAATATGGAACAATAGCATAAATATAGTATCAAAAAAAACCTCATACACTCATAAATATTTCACAGTTTCACAAATATAGGTGATTTTAACAAAACGCAAGATGTATTTCTATATTTTTTACATGTCAGCATCGGCAATTGCCATGTATTTTACTATATTTGTAACTCAAGAATAAATCATGACAGATTCGTTATTACATAAAGGACAAAGAAAACAACTTGTTGAACTTTTACAAACAAAAGGAATACGTAACTCTGCTGTTTTACAAGCAATTGAACAGGTGCCACGACATGTTTTTTTTGACAAAGCTCTTCAAAGTCATGCATACGAAGATAAAGCATTTCCTATAGATGCTGGACAAACAATTTCGCAACCATATACTGTGGCTTTTCAAACTGAATTACTGAATATTACACATAACGAAAAAGTTCTTGAAATAGGAACAGGTTCGGGATATCAAGCAGCAATTCTTGCAAAAATGGGTGCTCGGGTGTTTTCTGTTGAGCGACAAAAAAAATTATATTTTACCACGAAAACACAATTAAAAAAATTACATCTTCATGTTGAAACTTTTTTAGGTGATGGATTTAAAGGACTTCCACAATTTGCACCCTTTGATAAAATACTCATTACCGCAGCTGCTCCTTTTATTCCAAAAGTTCTTTTGGAACAACTTGTAATCGGAGGAATTATTGTGGTTCCTTTTGGCGAAGGAAATTCACAAACAATGCTTTCGATAAAAAAAATTTCTGAAACAGAATTTGAAAAAAAAGAGCATGGCACTTTTTCGTTTGTTCCTATGCTTAAAGGTATCAGCGAATAATAAAAAAACAATGTACATCTTAGGTGTTTATTGAAAATGTTTTCACATCAATTTTCGGAGACACATATTTTTTATCTATTTTTACAAAAAAATTACATATGATAGTTACACATTTTCAATTCAATCATTTTGGGCAAAACACGTATGTTGTTCACGATGCCGAAACATTACAATGCGCCATTATTGATCCAGGTTGTTTTTTTGAACAAGAAAAACAAGAATTAAAATCACATATTCTTTCAAACAATTTACAACTTGAGGCAATTATTTATACGCACTGCCATTTAGACCATGTATTTGGGGCTGCATATATAAAAAAAGAATTTCCGAATGTTGTAACATACGCTCATAAAGAAGAAAACTTTTTTATACAAGATGCTATAGGACAAGGATTGCGATTTGGAATAAGCATGGAACAGCCCCCACCAATTAACAAATTTATTTCGGATGGCGGTATTATTGAAATTGGTTTGTCTAAATTATATGCTATTCATGTACCTGGGCATAGTAACGGAAGTTTATGTTTTTATAATGCCGAAAAATCAATTGTATTTGTAGGAGATGTGCTTTTTGCAGGAAGCGTTGGCAGAAGCGATTTGCCGGGCGGCAATCATGAACTTTTAATACAAGGAATTACGTCTAAACTGCTTGTTTTGCCAGAACAAACTATTGTGTATTCTGGACACGGACCAAGCACCACTATTGGCGAGGAAAAACGTTCTAATCCATTTTTGCAATAATATATGGCAATCATTATAAGTATAGAAACCGCAACAACAATATGTTCTGTTGCCATTCACAAAAACGGAACATGTATTGCTCTTTCTGAAATTTCGGAGCAAAACGCACATTCATCACAACTTACTGTGCTACTTGAAACTATGCTCCGTTCACATTCATTACAAATTGCTGATTGTAGTGCAATTGCCATTTCTCAAGGTCCAGGTTCATATACCGGATTACGCATCGGCACATCGGTAGCAAAAGGGTTGTGTTATGCAGCAAACATACCACTTATAGCGGTTGACACATTGCAAGCTCTTGCTCTTCAAGCCAAAAAAAAACATGATATTATTAATACAAAATCCACCATTTTATGTCCTATGATTGACGCACGCCGAATGGAGGTTTACACTGCCGAGTTTTCCTACAATTTACAGTCTTTAAAATCAACATATCCACTTATTGTTACCGAAAACACCGTTACAGATTTTCATGCACAAAACACCTATTATCTTTTTGGAGATGGAAGTCAAAAACTTACTACAATTTTACATCAAAAAAATATTTTATATATTCCAAACATAACAAACTCAGCCGAAAGTGTAGGAGAACTTGCCCAACAAAAATTTCTTTCAAAAGATTTTGTTGATGTCGCATATTTTACACCATTTTATTTGAAAAAATTTCAAACTACAACACCAAAAAAACAAATATAAATGACATTTCGCAGGTTTTTATTCCATCTTGTTTTTCTGTTTTTCTCTTGCAATACATTGTTTTCTCAAACTATGAAAGTTACACAAGATTATGGACTTTGGACAGGAGTGAAAATAAAATCAAAACACAACAACTTTGAATTTACATTAGAACCTCAGGTTCGCACATTTTATGGCTTTTCAAAAATCAATAATTATATATTTGATTTTTCTGCAGAATACAACATAAATAAGAACTTTGGAATTGCCACTCAACAACGATATGATCATGCTAAAAAAAGATATACAGATACTCAAAACAATTACATTTATAGTCTTGATTTTAAATATCACAAAAGATTTTTAAGCGATTTTAAATTTTATTATCGTTTGCGACATGAAAATGAATTAACAAACTTTTTTTTCAATTACAGACCCGAAAAGAAGTCGACTATTAGTTATAGAAACAAAATAAAATTACGATATGATATTTCTAAAACAAACAATATATACGTATCTGCTGAAATATTTAAAATTCACAAACAATTTAAATCTCCTTATTATAACAAACTACGTTTCTACATTGGTGATAAAATAAAAACTTCATGGGGAACATTTGATTGTGCACTTGGATATACTCAAGAACTTAACAATGCCTATCCTGCACATTTTTTGATTATTCATGTTTTATACGAACTGTCATTATGAGGTTGATATTACAAAGTATTCTTTTTGTTTATATAAGTTTTTCGTGTTTGTCATGTTATAAAGAAGAAGTTCTCTACACGCCAATTTTTGATAAAACTCTTGAGATTTCACCATTATTAAGGCTAAACAACGCTCCTTGTGGATTTGATTCTCAACTATCTTTATTACGAGTTTCTATAAAAAATGACACCATATATAATTACACACCATATATTTCTTTTCAAAATTATTCTCAAATCTATTTTAACGACACTCTTTTATTACAAAATAACGCATATAATAATCTCGGAACCATAACAACATCAGACTCATACAATATCACAATTATAACAAATTCAACTACTAAAAAACTTATTTTAACGTTTACCACCTTACCCATTGCTATTATTTCTACTCCCAACGAAATTGTTGATGAACCAAAGACTGTTGCATACATATCTATATATTACCCTACAACAAATAAAAATTTCACTTCAAACATTGCAATAGAATACAGAGGAGCGACATCATTACATTATCCTAAAAAATCTTATGGATTTGCACTCACACGTTCTATTAACACTTTAGACCGTTATTCGGCAGAAATACATGGAATGAGAAAAAACACCGATTGGATTTTAGACGCGATGTATGTAGATAAGTCAAGATTACGTAATATGGTTTCGTTTAAACTTTGGAATCAAATTGATAGTTTAAAACGTGGTATTCAATCGCAATTAGTTGAGTTATTTCTTAATTATAGCCATCAAGGTATATATTGTTTTAATGAAAAATTAAATCCAGAATCTCTTTCATTAACAAATAAAGATGCATTATTATATAAAGGAATTTCATGGTTAAACGGAGAAACAACATTTAAGACAAACAACCCCTATCCTGCTAATTATTATAGTTGGGATGGTTGGAAACAAATATATCCCGATATAAAATACTCTATAAAATGGGAGGCTCTTTACGCACTAAAAGAAGTTGCAGTTAACTATTCTGACGATGATTTTAAAACACACATTAGTTCTCATATAAATTTAAAAAGCGTTATTGATTATTATATTTTCTTAAATCTATTATCGGCTTGGGATAATGCCGGAAAAAATACATTTTTACTCCGCACGCATCATGCCGAACCTTTTTCAATATTACCCTGGGATTTAGATGGAAGTTGGGGATATTATTGGGATGGTACTCATATTAGACATACTGATATTATAAATACAAATCTATTATTTAATAAATTAATAAGACTAAATCCTGAAAATTACACAATAAAACTAAAAAACAGATGGCTTGAATTGCGAAACACTATTATCACATACGATACTATTTATGCACTATTTGAAAAAGAATTTCAAGCTATACTTTCATCAAATTGTATGGAAATTGAAAACATAAAATGGGAACTCGACATTGATATTAATAAAGAACGAGATTTTACCTATAATTGGATTCAAAAAAGATTATTATTTCTTGATAATTATTTCCTAAATCTTTAATTAAAAACCTTCACGGTTATTGTGTTTGTTGCAAACCTTCAAAATAATAATATTAGTTTTAATACTTTTTATACATACATCACCAGAGATTCATCTGTTTTTCACAATAAAAAATAAATATGTTTTTTAAAAACCAGAAATTTATTTATTTTTAAACCGCAATTTAATACACCATGAATAATGACAGAACTTTTTTTACACTATGTGTGGAAATATCAACTATTTACACATGCAAATTTTTACACCACAAACAAAGAATTTATTCGTGTAGTACGCATTGGCACACACAATACTGATTCTGGCCCTGATTTTTCTAATGCACATATCTATATTAACAACACCCTATGGATAGGCGATGTTGAAATACATGTTAATGCCCGCGATTGGAATACACACAAACATTCTCATAATGCCGCATATAACACGGTTATTTTACATGTGGTTTTTACGGGAGACGAACAAGTGTATAACACGCATGGAAATCCTATACCAACAGCAAAACTTCCAATTCCAAATAATATAATTACAACATATCAATATATGCGTAGCATGCCAGCAACAAAAATTTGCATGCATAATCTGGAAAAAATTGACGGCATTTATAAATCACAATGGTTTAACAGACTTGTAATTGAACGTTTTGAAGACAAAGCAAATCAAATTATTGCAAGGCATCATGCACAAACAGGAAGTTGGGAACACACGCTCTATCATACATTAGCATATAATTTTGGTTTTAAAACAAATGCTTTAGCGTTTGAAATGCTTGCACAATCGTTAGATATACGAATTATAGGAAAACATAAAAATAATCCCACACAAATTGAGGCTTTATTTTTTGGACAAGCATCTTTAATTCCAACAGAAAACAATGATGCCTATACCATGCAATTACAAAACGAATATCAGTTTTTACAAAAAAAATATACGCTCACACCTATTCCGCGTGAAATGTGGAAATTCGGGCGATTACGTCCAGCTAATTTTCCTACAATTCGCATTGCTCAGTTTGCAAAACTTCTTCAGCAATCTCAAAGTTTATGTTCAAAAATATTAAAATGTACAACTATTGAATCATGCCGACAACTCTTTTATGTTGAATTAGAGGATTACTGGGACACACATTATCAACTTGGGCAAACGTCTCCAAAACATCAAAAAACACTTGGAAAAACCTCAATTGATTTATTATTAATTAACACCATTATTCCCTTCTTGTTTGCCTATGGTTCGCACACCCAAAAACAAGAAATTAGCACACGTGCCCTTGATTTTTTAGAAGCATTGCCAACAGAAAAAAACGCAATTATTACAGCATGGAATCGTCGTGGTATTCAATCACATTCTGCATTTCGTAGTCAGGCACTTTTGCAGCTAAGCAATGCATATTGCTCACAAAAAAAATGTTTGCATTGTGCATTTGCCCATAAAATATTTGAATATAAAACGTAAAATGCGAGTTAGTTATTAGGGATTATTGTACATTGTTTTTCTCATACATACATATTCCTACTCTATCAATATGTTGTATTAAATCCAAATTATCAAGCGTTTGATATTGTATATTTCTCCATTAGATACTCTCCATACTCTTTTTTACAATCAAAATCTGAAGGTAATTTTACTTCAAGCAATTCGGCAGCATTTCCAAAAATGGCAAACATTTATCGTAGTTCAATTCATAAAAATTCACTCCAAGATTAATTGTTTCGTAATATTTTTGTTGATTGTTTTTGTAGTACTCTTCAGACTGAATTTTCCAGAAAGATTTACCCAATTTTTCGGCAACAAACCACTTTTCTAATAAACGGGCAGCCCTTCCATTGCCATCACGAAAAGGGTGGATATAAGCAAAACGCAAGTGAATTAAAGATGCAAAGTAAAAAACTGCTATTTCGTTTAATTCAGCATGTAATAATTCATTTAATTCTTCGAAAAAAGCAGCCATTCGCTCTTTAACAAATTCTGGTTCAACAGCCAAATAGGCAATTCCTGATTTTCCAAAAACGCCAACAGGTTCAACTCTATATCTCCCCTGTTTGCTTTTTATTAAAAGAGGTTTGGAAAGAATTTCGTGTGATTTTAACAAATTTTCTTCGGTTAATATATTCGTTTGTGCAAATTCGTATGCTTTTATAAGTTGTTCAATTTCTTCGACTTCTTTACCAGCCTTAAACTTCTCTTTACTTAATTCGTAATTCATATATGAATTCAAATCGATACTGTTTCCTTCTATGTTTGAAGAATATACGGCTGATGCTTTGGTTAGATATTCAAAATTATTTTTTTCTTCTGAAAAATTAAAATTCTGAATCAAATCACGAATTTTATTCTCATTATTCTCAAAATACTCTTTAAAACATTTTTTGTCTGTGATTTTCATTTTTACGTAATAGTTATTCTACGAAAACTCCATCTCACTATTAACACATTTGTTTTTTGGCTGCTTGCAAGGTATTACGCAGCAATGTAACAATTGTCATTGGTCCCACGCCGCCGGGAACGGGCGTAATATAACTACATTTAGGAGCAACCTCATCAAATTTCACATCTCCCTTTAAACGCCAACCCGATTTTGTTTCGTTTGTAGGCACACGGGTTGTTCCCACATCAATTACCACCGCACCTTCTTTAACCATATCTGCAGTAACAAACTCAGGTGAGCCAAGTGCTGCAATAATAATATCGGCACGTTTACATTCTTCGGCAAGATTTTTTGTGCGACTATGACATATCGTAACGGTGCAATCACCCGGATATCCTTTTTGTGCCAACAATACACTCATGGGTTTGCCCACAATATTGCTCCGCCCAATTACTACGCATTTTTTGCCAGCTGTTTCAATAGAATAAAACGACAATAATTGCATGATTCCTGCGGGTGTTGCCGATTTAAAACACGGCAAGCCAATCATCATTTTTCCCACATTAATTGGATGAAAACCATCAACATCTTTTATAGGGTCTATGGCTTCAATTATTTTCTGTTCGTTAATATGCTTTGGCAAAGGCAGTTGCACAATAAATCCATCAATAATAGGATTTTCGTTAAACTCCTTAATTTTTTCTAATAATTCCTGTTCACTCACCGATTCATCAAACGTTTGAAGCGTAGAATCAAAGCCCACTTGTTCGCAGGCTTTTACTTTATGATTCACATACGTTACACTTCCTCCATCGTTTCCAACAAGAATGGCTGCTAAATGAGGTTTTTTGCCGCCAGCCGCAACAAAATCTTTTACCTCTTGTGCAATTTGTGTTTTTATGTGTTCACTTACTTTTTTTCCATCAATTAATTTCATTCTATCTATTTTTTTGGCATTACATTCTCATTCCTGGAGGCATCATATTTTGCATCATTTTATTACCCTTTGAGCCCGACATCATTTTCATCATTTTTCGCATTTCGTCAAATTGTTTCACAAGTTTATTTACATCTTGAATTGACGTTCCGCTGCCATTTGCAATACGTTTTCGTCTTGAACCATTTAACAGCATAGGATTTTTTCGCTCATGCGGTGTCATTGATTGAATAATTGCCTCAACGCCTTTAAACGCATCGTCATCAATGTCTATTTTTTTAAGAGCTTTTCCAACACCGGGAATCATACTTGCCAACTCCTTTAGATTTCCCATTTTTTTAATTTGTTGGATTTGCGACATGAAATCTTCAAAATCGAATTGGTTTTTTGATATTTTTTTCGATAATTTTCGTGATTCTTCTTCATCAAAATGCATTTGTGCACGTTCAACCAACGAAACCACATCACCCATATTAAGAATACGTCCAGCCATTCGGTCGGGGTGAAACACATCAATTGCGTCCATTTTTTCGCCAGTACCAACAAATTTTATTGGTTTATTCACCACAGAGCGAATAGAAAGTGCAGCTCCACCGCGTGTATCTCCATCTAATTTAGTAAGCACCACGCCATCAAAATCGAGTCGATCATTAAATTCTTTTGCAGTATTTACCGCATATTGTCCGGTCATTGAATCAACCACAAATAAAATTTCATGTGGCGAAATTGCAGATTTTATTGCAGCAATTTCCTTCATCATTTCCTCGTCAATAGCCAATCGTCCTGCGGTATCTATAATCACAACATCTTGTCCTTGTTCCTTAGCCTCTTTAATTGCAGCCTGAGCAATTTTTACAGGTTCTTTACTTTCTATCATTGAAAATACAGGTACATCTATTTGCTCGCCAAGCACATGTAATTGATTTATAGCAGCGGGTCTGTACACATCACATGCAACTAATAAAGGTTTTTTACCATGCTTTGATTTTAGCATGAAAGCTAATTTTCCTGACATAGTTGTTTTTCCCGATCCTTGCAAACCCGACATTAAAATAACCGCAGGAGTTCCTTTTATATTAAAATCAGCAGTTTCACCACCCATTAATGTAACCAGCTCATCATGAACTATTTTCGTCATCATCTCGCCCGGTTTCACAGCGGTAAGCACACTTTGACCAAGCGCTTTTTGTTTTACAGATTCGGTAAAATCTTTTGCAATTTTATAATTAACATCGGCATCAAGTAGTGCACGGCGAACATCTTTAAGCGTTTCAGCAACGTTAATTTCGGTAATTTTCCCCTGTCCTTTAAGTAATTTAAACGATTTTTCTAACCTATCCGATAAATTTTCAAACATAGTATTTTCTGTATTTATATGATTTTTATACCGCAACAAATATCGAAAAAATTTAGTGTTTTTTGAGGAGAAAACAAAAGAAACTTTTTTGTATTGTTTTTCAAAGAAATATAAATCCTTCGTTTTCATTAAAAAAAACAATTAAAAACACTCTCAATATTTATATTTAGGTATTATTAAAAAGTATTATAACAAACACCACAACCGAAACATAGAAAATAATATAGAAATAGATTTTCCAAGTATTCCTCTTATATTTTTTTGCAAAAATCTAAAAAAACATCATCTTTGTAAAAAAAAACAAATGAACAAAACAGTCATAAAATTAGCGATTCAAAAAAAAGGGCGGTTAAGTGAAAAAACAATAGAATTACTTAAAAACTGCGGCATAAAATTCATTTCAAATTCGAGCAGCTTAAAAACAAAAGCCTTTAATTTTCCAATGGAAATTCTTTTTTTACGTGACGATGATATTCCCGGATATGTAGCTGATGGAGTGGCAGATTTTGGGATTTTAGGCATGAACGAAATCGACGAAAAAAACAAAAATGTTTCCATTATAAAAAAACTTGGTTTTTCAAAATGTCGTTTATCAATAGCGGTACCAAACGATTTTAACTATACAAGCATTCATTCTTTAGAAGGAAAAAAAATTGCGACATCGTATCCTGTTATTTTAAAAAAATTCTTAACAGAAAATAATGTTTCAGCAGAAATTCATGAAATTGGAGGTTCGGTAGAAATTGCTCCAACTATTGGACTTACCGATGCTATTTGCGATTTAGTGAGCACTGGAGGCACCTTGTTAAGCAATGGGTTAAAAGAAGTTGAAGTTATATACAAATCAGAATCGGCACTTATTGGCAACAAAAATTTGAGTCCCGAAAAACAAGCAATTTTAGATAAATGGATGCTTCGAATAGAGGCAGTATATAAAGCACAAAACAACAAATATATTCTTATGAATGTGCCTAACAGTTCCATAGAAGCGGTTTCAAAACTTCTTCCCGGAATGAAAAGCCCTACGGTTATTCCACTCAGAGAAGAAGGCTGGAGTTCTGTACATTCAGTAATTAATCAAGATGATTTTTGGGAAATCATTGAAAAAGTAAAACGTGAAGGCGCCGAAGGTATTCTTGTATGTCCTATTGAGCAAATGATTTTGTAATATTCAGAATCATTTATTACTTTTCAATCTCAATTATTCTCCATAATTAGAATAATTGTAGTATTTTTGATATAATTCAATAAAAACTCAATTATGACTGAATCAATTTTTTCAAATCCATCTGTACTATGGATGATTGCAGGTGTTGTATTATTACTATTAGAACTTGTTGCTCCTGGATTAATAATACTATTTTTTGGTATAGGCTCGCTAATTACAGCATTTACCTTACTCTTTATAGATATATCATTTTCGTGGCAACTTGCTCTGTTTTTAGCAACTTCAGGCATCAGCATTCTCTTATTGCGAAAGTCTTTACATAAAAAATTCTTCAATCAATCATCAAACGTAAAAGATGAATTAGAAGATGAATTTATTGGAAAAATGGCAACAGCACAAACGCAATTTGTGCATAATCAAGGTAAAGTTGAATTTAAAGGTTGTGCATGGAATGCTGTTTCTGAAAGCAATATTAAAGAAGGAGACATCGTTCAAATAGTAAAAAAAGATAGTATTACTCTTACTGTTAAATCAATTAAATAAAATAATTATGGAAGGACTCGGAATTTCAAGTGTATTTTTAATAGGATTAATAATCCTTGTGTTTTTTGTTTTTGTAAACTCAATAAAAGTAGTGCCACAACGGCAAGCATTTATTGTTGAACGTTTAGGGAAATATCATGAAACACTTTTGGCTGGTTTTAAAATCATTGTGCCTTTTATTGATAAAATTTCGTACAGACACACGCTTAAAGAACAAGCTATTGATGTTGCTTCACAAATTTGCATTACTAAAGATAACATTTCGGTAGAAGTAGATGGAATTTTATACTTGCAAGTTGTTGATGCTCAAAAAGCTTCGTACGGAATAGATAATTATTCGTTTGCAGCTATTCAACTTGCTCAAACAACAATGCGAAGTGTTATTGGAAAGTTAGAACTTGATAAAACATTTGAAGAACGAGATTCTATTAATTCTGTAATTGTGGGTGCTGTTGACAAAGCAAGTGATTCGTGGGGTGTAAAAGTAACACGATACGAAGTAAAAAATATTACTCCTCCACAAAGCATTAAAGATGCTATGGAAAAACAAATGCGTGCAGAACGTGAAAAACGTGCTATCATTGCAGAATCAGAAGGAACAAAACAAGCGAAAATTAATGTTGCCGAAGGTGATAAACAAGAATTAATTGCTCGCTCTGAAGGTGAAAAACAAAAACGAATAAATGAAGCCGAAGGACGTGCTGCCGAAATTGAAGCTATTGCAAATGCAACCGCACAAGGTATAACACAAATTGCGGCTGCAATTGGCAACAAAAATGGTATTGATGCGGTAAATTTACGAGTAGCTGAACAATATTTACAGGAATTTGGGAAATTAGCAAAAACAACAAATTCTATGATTATACCACAAAACATGAACGATGTAAGCAGCGTGTTAGCTACAGCAATGTCGGTGATTGATCATTCAAAACAAAAAAAATAATTATATAAAAATGAAACTAAAAGCCGTAGATACTATTACTACGGCTTTTTTATTCTCTAAAAAATGTTATATTTATAACTTACTTAGTATGTTGCATTTTTAAGGTATGGAAACAAAATTTGCCGTTATATTACAAAAACATCGTTTGTTAGGATGGATTTTAGCCCCTTTTGAAATTATCCGAAGCAAAGACAAGGATTTTTTTGAACCTACCGATTATTTGCTTTTAGAGTCGGTAAACGACAAAACTCCTGTGTTTCAAAAACAAATTATTTCAACAATCGCAAAATATGATGAGAAACAATTGTTTTCAAAATTTGCAAAACGTAAAAAAGATAATCAAAAAGATTTTTTAGAAAAAATAGAAAAAACATACTTTCAAGATGAAATTCGTCCGTATATAGAAAAACATATGGCAGAATGTATTCCTTATATAAGGAAGAATTCTGTGCCGTTTTACATCCGCGATGACGAAACTAATTTACACCCCGAAGATGAATTACATTTTAAAGAACAGGAACCCGATTTTTTATTTTCTTTCTCTAAAACTGATTTAGGGTTAGACTATAGTCTATCGGTAATAGAACACAATAAAACATTACAACTTATTGGGAAACCGAATATTATGATTTCAAACACACCTGGCATTCTTGTAATTGACCATGATGTGTATTGTTTTTCAAATATGGATAGTAAAAAATTATTGCCATTTTTTAATAAAAGTAGTATTCATATTCCAATAAAATTTATGCAGCAATATTTTGACACATTTGTGCTTAACAGTATTCGGAATTTTACTGTAAAAGCAGAAGGTTTTGAAATTATAGACACATACGAACAACCACATATTCAAGGAAAAATTGTACGCGACATACAAAATCATGCCCGTATAGAACTACGTTTTTGTTATGAAAGATGGAGCGTTACCGATATACATTCGGCTCTCAATTATTACGTACATTATGTAAATATTGAAAACACGCCCACATACACGCGTATTCATAGAGATAAAGAATTTGAAAATAACTGCATACAACTGCTAACTAAAAACGGATTAGTATATGAAAATGGTTTGTTAAAACTTACAACATATAATTCTGATGGGTATTATGAATTATTGCAATGGATTCAAAATAACAAATCTATACTCACTCATATTGAATTAAGCATATTTGATGAATCTACCGAAAAGCAAGTTCAAAATTTAGAAGCTCAAATTGACATTTCTATTTCATCAGATTCAATTGACTGGTTTGATGTGCATGCAATCGTAAGTTTTGGACCATATAAAATACCATTTAGAAAACTACGAAAAAACATAATGAATCAAGATCCACGAGTTTTATTGCCTGATAATAAAATCGGAATTATTCCCTACGAGTGGTTTTCAAAATATCGTGATTTGTTTTTATTTAGTGTGAAAAATCAAAAACAAGATGTTTTTTCGCTCCGCACAATTCACTATAAATCAATACAAAGTCTTCCAATAACATTTAAAGATGAAATAAAAACACGTTTTTTACATATTGACACAAACGGCACCAAGGGAAATGAAGTACCCGAAAATATAAATGCATCTTTACGTCCATATCAAATTGAAGGGTATCGTTGGCTCTATTTTTTATATGCAAATAATTTTGGCGGCTGTCTTGCCGATGATATGGGATTAGGAAAAACATTGCAAACAATAACCTTATTACAAAAAGTAATTGATTTACAAAAATCACATAATAAAAAACACAAAGCAAGCCTTATTGTTTGTCCGGCTTCAATTGTGTATAATTGGCACAATGAATTTGAAAAATTTGCTCCTCATTTAAAAACATTCAAATATTTAGGCAATGAGCGGGATAAAGATTTGCATTATTTTAATGAATATGACATTATACTTACGACATACGGTTTGCTCCGAAATGACATTAAAAGTTTTATTACCTATCAGTTTTTGTATATAGTTTTAGATGAAAGCCAAATCATTAAAAATCCTAATTCAAAAATATATAATTCAATATTACAATTAGATTCAACACACAAATTAGCTCTTACGGGAACGCCCATTGAAAATTCAATTATAGACTTATGGGCACAAATGAATTTTGTAAATAGAGATATACTTGGCAGTCTTCATTCTTTTAGAGATAACTTTTTAAAAGTGCCCGATTATATGAAACCGCAGGTTGATCAACAGTTAAAACGAATTGTAAATCCATTTATACTGAGGCGAGAAAAACAAGCAGTTGCAAAAGATTTACCACCTCTTACCGAACAAATTCGGGTTTGTAAAATGTCTGAAGAGCAAGCTAAAGTGTACGAGTCAGAAAAATCTAAGGTACGTAATCTTATATATGAAACAATAGAAAACAACACCTTTCAAAAATCAACAATTAATGTGCTTCGTGCCCTTATGCGATTGCGTCAAATTGCAAATCACCCCAAACTTGTTGATGAAAACATTCAATCGTCAGGTAAATTTGATGAAGTTATTCGAGTATTAGACAATCTTACACATCATCATAAAGTTCTTATTTTTTCATCATTTGTAAAACATTTAGAACTGTTTAAAGAATACTTTGAAAGCAATTCTATTCCGTTTGCACTACTTACAGGAAGCAGCGTTCATAGAGAAAAAATAATAACAAGATTTCAAGAAGATGAAAATTGTAAGGTTTTTTTAATTTCGATGAAAGCAGGTGGCGTTGGGCTTAATTTAACACAAGCTGATTATGTTTTTATTCTTGACCCATGGTGGAATCCAGCAGTTGAAAATCAAGCAGTAAGTAGAGCGCATAGAATAGGACAAAAAAACAAAGTAAACGTGTACCGTTTTATTTCAGAAAACACCATCGAAGAAAAAATTAAACACTTGCAAGAACGAAAAGCTGAACTTGCCCGAAATATTATAGGGGCAGACAATTCCATTCCTTTTTCACAAGAAGAAGTATCGTTTTTGGTTGAATAAAACTATAGTTTTACTACACACAAGGAAAAATATTTTTAATTACAATATCATTTCCAAATTGTAAATCATAAAAACAATTTAAAAGTCGAGCTTTTTCAAAAGAGTATATATCGGAAGATGTAATAGTTTTTTCTATTATTTGATTTGTTTCAAGCAAATATGTTCGTTGTACTCCTGGCAATAAATATGTGGTTGGAGTTATCCATTTTGAACCATCAAAAAACATAATATTGCTAAATGAGGTATCAGTAACCATATTACGAGAAATAATGAGTATTTCATCTGCCAAAGATTTTTTTTGAAATAATGAAGTCAAATCATCTCTATTTTCTGCCTTATAGATGTATGAAATATCATCATTTACAACACATTGTAATGAGTTAATAATTTTATACTCGTACGGAATATATGTACTGTGTATAGATTCCAAATCATACACAATTCTACATTTCCACACGCCTTTACGTGCATATGATGGTATTGAAATACTGTTTTTAATTTGATGCACATTAGTTTTTCCCCACACAGCACGTATTGTGTTATCCATTCGTTTTTGGTGATAATGCAATAAGCATGGCTCTCCGTTTCTGAGTTGTATTGTTTCAATAAATCGGGACATATATTTTTTGAATTAATTCTAAATATTCATTATCAACTGAACTTTGACACGTGATTCCTCCCCCACTTTTGTAATACAAAGAACCATTTTTTTGTTCAATAAAACGAATCATAACCGCACTTTCTAAATTTTCCCCATCAAAATATCCCATAACTCCAGTATAAAAACCACGCGTGTGTGTTTCCACTTCAGAAATAATTTCACAGGTTTTTAGTTTTGGAGCACCAGAAATAGAGCCAGCAGGTAACATTGAAAAAATAATATCACCAAGTTTATTTTGTACGTGGGGTTTCAATTCACCTGTAATGCACGAACTCACTTGCAACAAAGAATGTGATTGACTATTTATTTGTTCAACATACCTATATCTATGTACATGAACATTTTGTGCAACAAAACTTAAATCATTACGCATTAAATCAACAATAGTAGCGTGTTCAGCTTGTTCTTTTTTGTTGTTCAATATTTTGTCTTTTGCATAAGGAATACGTGCATCAATAGTTCCTTTCATAGGAAATGTTTGAATACGTTTTTTTTGAATTGACATAAATGGTTCTGGAGAAAAAACAACAAAATCATTTTTATACAATAATTTATAAGGAGCATATGCCGAATGAAAAATATCAAGCAACGAAACGTCTGTTTCTATTTTTGTTTGTGCGGTAAGATTTACAAGAAATGAATTACCTTGTTGAATATGAGACTGCACACGTTCAAACGATTTTATATACGCTGCTTTTGAAATTGGAAAAAGAGAATGTATTAAAATATGTTTAGATGGCACACGCTCTGTTACATTTGAGAATTGTGGAAATGAAAATAAAACATCGTGAGGAATATCAGCAATACGCCATACATGAGCTTGTTTTACAGCATAATCAACAATAAAAACAAACGCTTGTTTTTTTTTACTTAATTCATTGCAATACGCTTGAGCTTCAAATGGTTTCATATATATTTAATACAGCAAATATACTACTTTTTAACAGTATAATATAAAAAAAGAGTTTGTGTAAGCAAAATACTCACACAAACTCTGGGTCAAAAAACAAATCTAAAAAACAATGAAGGTAATTATTTATTTTTGAGCATTTACGTATAATTCATTTACATATTCCCAATTTATAACATTAAAAAATGCAGAAACATAATCAACTCTTCTATTTTGATAGTGAAGGTAATATGCATGTTCCCACACATCAAGTGCCAAAACAGGTGTGCCTTGTTTTTCAACAACATCCATTATTGGACTATCTTGGTTTGGTGTAGAACTCACAAAAAGTTTTCCATCTGAATCCACACTAAGCCATGCCCAACCAGAGCCAAAACGAGTTGCCGCAGCTTGAGAAAATTGTGTTTTAAATTCATCAAAAGAACCATATTCTGTATGTATTGCTTTAATAATTTCATAGGTTTCCTTAGCTTGAGACAAAGAAGCAGGAGTTAAAATGCTCCAAAATAAATTATGATTATAATACCCGCCTCCATTATTTCGAACAGCCGCAGAATGGTTTGAAACAGATGCTAAAATTTGCTCTATACTCTGTTGAGCCAAAGGAGTGTTTTGCACAGCCGCATTTAGATTTGCGGTATAAGCAGCATGATGTTTTTCATAATGAATTTGCATAGTGCGAGCATCAATATATGGCTCTAACGCATCATAACTGTATGCCAAAGATGGCAATTGAAATGTATTATTATTTTGTGTTGTCATAGTTATTTGATTTTGATTGTTAAACATTTGATTTTGAGCTTCAGAAAAGAAACTCAAAGTATATAATAATATATGTGTAATAAAATGTATCATAAACTTTATGTTTTAAGTTATTATGTATGACGAATAATATAGTATGAACTTACATAAAAAAAACGAACTGATTTTATATGTGCCAAAAATCTATAGTTATAAACAGCTATGCGTTGTTGTATATGTATATTTCAAAACACAAAATGTTAAACATTGCAAAGTTTTTTCATTACATGTAAAGCTTTTTTACTTTCTAATGATTCTCGTGCCATTGCCACACAATCATCTGTGCTTAGTTCCGATTTAATGCTTTTAATTCCCATAGCCGCATTTATTATCACCACATTTTTTTGTGCTTCTGTAGCTTTATTATGTAGAATAGCATTACAAATTTCAACAGCCTCTTTTACTGTTTCCCCTCCAAAAATGTGTTCGGGAAGCACTTTTGAAAATCCTAATTCTTCGGGTGTAGCAATTCGCTCAAAATCATTAGCCATTATTTTTACATTTCCAGTCAGCGATATTTCATCATATCCATCAAGTCCGTGTAGAATTATAAATTTTTTGTGCGTGTTTTGCAACACATATTTATAAATGCGAGCTGTTTCTAAATTATACACACCCACAGCTTGTGCCGAAGGATTTGCAGGATTCACAAGCGGTCCTGCAATATTAAAAAACGTACGTATTCCCAATTGTTTGCGAATTGGAGCCACCTCTTTCATAGGTGGATGAAACAAAGGAGCATGCATATAGCACATTCCTGTTTTTTCAATTTCAGTTTTTAGTTTTTCGTTATCATGCGAAAATACATAGCCAAGCGATTCTAATAAATTTGAAGAACCACAGGCAGACGACACTCCGTAATTCCCATGTTTTGCTACATTTACGCCTGCACCAGCAACCACAAATGATGCAATTGTTGAAATATTAAATGTGTTTTTTTCATCACCTCCTGTACCGCACATATCAATAGTATTGTATCCTTCTAAATCAATGGCGATACAACCTTCTTGCAATGCTTCAATAAAGCCACTCATTTCATCTATAGTAACAGAACGAATTGCATATACCGATAAAAATGAAGCTATTTCTACATGATTATATTTTTGCGTTGAAATATCAATCAATACTTGTTTTGCTTGCTCTTTTGTGAGTGTTTTATAGGTAAATAAATAGT
>JAAYPM010000077.1 GCA_012519815.1 Bacteroidales bacterium | reverse complement strand
GCGTTCCACTTCCATCAGCTGCAAGTTTAGGAGCATCTATCACTCCATTAGACAAGCTGGTTACTCCTGCATTGTCAATACTTATAGCACCACTCATAGATACAGCACGAGCGGTATCTGTTGCATCCCCTACTAATATATACCCATCATTTAAAGAAACATTTGGGTATGAAATAAGATTGGTAACTTGATTTGTGATATTTGTTACACTATCATACAAGTTTGTGATGTCCGTGTTAATGTTTGTTACACTATCATACAAGTTTGTGATGTCGGTGTTAATGTTCGTTACACTATCATACAAGTTTGTGATGTCGGTGTTAATGTTTGTGACACTGTCATACAAGTTTGTGATGTCGGTGTTAATGTTTGTGACACTGTCATACAAGTTTGTAATGTCGGTGTTAATGTTTGTAACACTATCATACAAGTTTGTGATGTCGGTGTTAATGTTTGTAACACTATCATACAAGTTTGTGATGTCGGTGTTAATGTTTGTAACACTATCATACAAGTTTGTGATGTCCGTGTTAATGTTCGTTACACTATCATACAAGTTTGTAATGTCTGTGTTAATGTTCGTTACACTATCATACAAGTTTGTAATGTCGGTGTTGATGTTTGTAACACTATCATACAAGTTTGTAATGTCATTATTGATGTTTGTTACGCTGTCATATAGTTTTGTAATGTCTGTATTAATTTGTGTAATATCATTTTTAATCGTAGTTATGCTATCATCAACATATTTTTTTGTTGCAGCATCATATGTATCTATAGGAGTTCCAAGGTTTTTAATTCTATAAGAATTAGCACTGTTTCCAATTGATAAAATGGTATCTAATGCTGGAATGTCTCCTTTTGATACTTTTTCCCAAGCACCGTTATTCCAATAATAAAAAATATTTTCGTCACTGTCATATACCAAAAGTCCTTGATCTTCTGCTTTAAGAGAATCAGTGAATGAAAGGGCTGTACGTTGTGCTGTTGTTACTTTAGGCAATAAAAACCCTTGATTATTCAAGGGGGATACTAATTCAAGAACCGCATTTTTGTTGGGCGTTTGGGTGTTGATGCCCACGGAATTTTGTGAATATCCAGAAAAAGAAATACATATTATAGTAAATATGTAAATAATAATTTGTTTTGAGTGTTTGATAGGATGCATAACACGAATTTTATTTAAATTATTCAATGATTTTTAATTTTTTAACAGCTTTTTTTTGGTAATTAAGGCACAAATGTACTACATTTTTTTTAATTACAAAAAATAATGCATTTTGTTATTGTATAATTATTGCACCTGCAATCATGTCGCTACCCTCATAAAATACGGCACTTTGACCAGGTGTAATAGCCGAAACAGGCTCGTTAAAAAAAACTTTAAATTTTGTTTTTGACATTTTTTCAACATAACAAGCCATAGGAAAAGTATTGTATCTAATTTTTACAAATAAAGGTGTGTTTTCTGGTAAAAAATCATATTTTAAACAATTCACAGAATCAATAATCATTGAGTCTCGAAACACATCTTGTTTTTCGCCAATTGTGATTTGGTTTGTTTCTTTATCTATAGCAATAACATAGGCAGGTTTTCCGAGTGCAATTCGCAACCCTTTTCGTTGTCCAATAGTGTAAAACGGATATCCATCGTGGGTGCCTATCGTGCTTCCATTTGTTGCAATAAAATTTCCGCCTTGCACTTTTTTTTCTAACTCAGGTAGGTGAGATTTTAAAAAATTCCGATAATTATTGTCTGGTATAAAACAAATTTCTTGACTTTCTCGTTTTTTTGCAAGTTGCACAAATCCCCGTTCGGCTGCTAATTTTTTTATGTCTTATTTATGTAACGAACCTAAAGGTAAAAGCGTGCGTTTTATTTGTTCTTGGCGTAATTGCCAAAGTACATACGATTGGTCTTTTGAGGAATCTGCTGCTTGTTTAAAAAAATATCGTCCGTTGCTTTCGGCTATTTGTGAATAATGTCCTGTTGCAATGTGCGAACAGCCCAATTCATCGGCTTTTTGTAAAATGCCTGCCCATTTAATTGTAGGATTGCATATAACACATGGGTTAGGGGTGCGTGCATCTAAATATTCCGAAACAAAATTTTCAACAACAATGTTTTTAAATTGTGTTCTAACATCAACAATATAATGTTGAATGCCTATTTTTTTGCAAAAATCTCCTGCTTCCAACATTGATTCCATGCTACAACATCCTATCTCTTTTTGTTCGCACCCTTCCGAAAGATAATCCCAAATTCGTAGTGTAATTCCAACAATATCATATCCTTGTTCTTGCAAAAGTAAGGCGGTAATAGAACTATCTATGCCTCCACTCATTGCAACTGCTATTTTTGTAATTTGCATGTTATTATTTTAGACCGTTTTAGACGTATTTATATATACAATATTACAAAAAGTCTTTTATTTTCTTATGCTTTATAGTTTTTAACATCATACTTTATGTATTTTTGTTCTCAGAATTATTACATTAAAAAATGGAAGTTGATATTTTTATTCCTTGTTTTATCGACCAAATGTTTCCTGAAACTGGTTTTAATATGATAAAACTCCTTGAGCATTGTGGGTGTGTTGTGCATTATAATCCTGAACAAACGTGTTGCGGACAACCTGCTTTTAACGGTGGACATACAAGTGAAACACGAAAATTAGCATATAAGTTTTTAAAGGATTTTCCAGGAAATCGTATTATTGTGAGTCCCGGAGGTTCGTGTACTGGTTTTGTGAAAAATTATTATGCTTCCTTGTTCGAAACAAAGGAAGATGTGCAGCAAGCAACAGAATTAGGTGCTCGAATGTATGATATCACTGATTTTCTTGTGAATGTAATGAAACATGTTGATTTTGGTGCAGTATTTCCACATAAAGTTACAGTGCACGATGCGTGTTCTGCTCTTCGGGAATATGGCTTAACGCATGAACCACGAACGCTTTTGAGTCATGTGCAAGGATTAGAAATAGTTGAAATCGCTCACAATGATACGTGTTGCGGCTTTGGAGGAACGTTTTCAATGAAACACACGGCAATTTCAACAGCAATGGTTGAACAAAAAGTACAAAATGCAATAGAAACAGGTGCTGCGTATATTACTTCTACTGAAGCATCTTGTTTAATGAATATTGGAGCGTATATTAAAAAACAAAATCTCCCCATTATTCCTTTGCATATTGTGGATATTTTAGCATATAATTTATAGTGAATGCAATGAAAATTGGATTTGATGCAAAACGCCTTTTTTGGAATCAAACCGGACTTGGAAATTATAGTCGCAATTTGGTTCAAGGTGTTTGTATGCAATTTCCTCAACATTCTTATGTGTTATACACGCCTCGTGTGCAAACAAATGAACATACGCACTACTTTTTAGATAGGTGTTCTGTTGTGCAAGCTCCGTATGCGTTTGCCTCTTCACTGTGGCGAAGTTTTGGTTTGGTTAAAAATCTTGAAAAACAAAATATTGATATTTATCATGGATTAAGTCATGAATTACCTTTTGGTATTGCAAAATCTAAGGTTAAATCGGTTGTAACAATTCATGATTTTGCATTTAAGTTTTTTTCTGATGATTTTCCCTTGTTTGATAGAAGTGTATATAATATAAAATGGCGATATGCGTGTAATCATGCTGATGCAATTGTTGCTACAAGCGAGGCTACAAAAGCTGATATTATTCGTTACTTCCGCATCCCCGAATCAAAAATTCATGTGATATATCAAAGTTGCGATGCACGATTTTCGATTCAAAAAACCGAAGAAGAAAAGCAAGTGGTACGAAGTACATATCATTTGCCCGATACATATATATTATATGTAGGTTCAATTACTGCTCGAAAAAATATTCGTTCGCTGCTTCGTGCATACGAATTATGTATGCACCAAATAAATATGCCACTTGTATTGTGCGGAAATGGCAGTAAATATAAAAAAGAAATTGAGACAGAAATTATTGCTCGTAATCTTCAAGAACATGTGCTTGTGCGAGATTCTGTTGCTGTGCACGATTTGCCAGCTTTGTATCAGGCAGCTCGTGTGAGCGTGTATCCATCTTTGTATGAGGGGTTTGGGATTCCTGTTCTTGAAGCAATAAAAAGTGGTACGCCCGTTATTACTTCAATAGTATCGTGCTTGCCCGAAGTTGGTGGCAATGTTGCTATATATTGTAATCCATATTCTGTTGAATCTATTGCCGAAGCTCTTGTTGAATCAATGTCTTCGGAGTATCATTCATCTGATTTTTCACGAAAATTACAAGAACATGCTGCTCAATTTTCTCACGAAGCATTTGTTGAAAAAAACATGTCGATGTATCAAAATTTAATATAAGTATAGGGATTGGTTACTGGTAATTGTTTTTTTAGTATATTTGTATCTTTCAATAGTGTTCCTAAATTATAGTCTTTATGAATAGTAAATTAATGATAAAGGGATTGAGTGTTTTTGTGCTTTTTCTTTTTTTTGCATGTGCCAAAGAACCCGGAGAAGGTGGATTAAGTGAAATACAGGGATATGTATATATCCAAAATTTAGACCCGAATATGCAGCCTGTTGGTAAAGCCTATCCTGCATTTGACGAAGATGTGTTTATTCATTACGGAAATCAAACAAATCTTGGTGATGATGAACCTACCAGTTGCGAGGGCTTTTTTTCGTTCCCATATCTTATGCCGGGCGACTATAAACTATATGTGTATTCGCAAGATACTGCGTATTTTAATAGAAAAAATAAAAAAAATAAAATTGCAATCACACAAAATGTAACTTTATCAAAGAAAAAAGAAACCTTTGTTACCGATACGTTTTTTATATATCAACATCTTAATTATAATGATGGTGCTGCAACAATATTTGGTAATGTTCAAGAAGTGTATTATTTTGCTCCAAATCTTCCAAAACAACCAGTTGCTGGACAAAATGTTCAGGTGTTTATTATGTATCAAAATGGTACAGGCACACTCGATAGAGTACGAACTGCTTTTGATGGTTCATTTATAATTCAAAACTTAATACCTGGTGATTACTATGTGTATGCCCTTAGCGAACAAGATGGAAAAGATGAAAATGTAGCTGTGGGTAGAAATGTAACAATTACCGACACAACATTTTCAGTTACATTAG
>JAAYPM010000076.1 GCA_012519815.1 Bacteroidales bacterium | reverse complement strand
TATGCAATTGTAACACAAACGCCTTATGGCAACACATTTACGAAAGATATTGTGTTAGAATTACTCGAAAAAGAAGGTGTGGGAAAAGGAGCATATACTGATTATGTGAGTGTAAGTTTTACCGCTCTTGAGCAAATTGGTAATGCTTTTGGTTCTTTGTCTAAAGAGGTGCAAGATTGCATGGTACGACTTGATTTTGAATTACAGTTTTTATTGCAATATTTAGAACTCACCTATGGAAAAGAAAATTTTCTGTTAGTAGTTTCATCTACGTATGGTGTTGAAACTCCTTATAAAAGTGCAACTGCAACAAAAAATCATGGAGGTGTTTTTAAACAAGTAGAAGCATTATATATTCTTCAAAAATATCTTGAAACAACCTATGGAAGTGGAAATTGGATTGAACATTCGTTTGGGCGGCAAATATATTTAAATAGAGATTTAATAGCACAATATAATCTGTCGCTCCCAAATATTCAAGATGAGGCGGCTTTGTTTTTATTGCAATTGGCAGGTGTTAGTTCTGTGTTAACTGCCCATGCAATGAATTCGGGAGTGTTTTTTGATGAAACAAAACAGCGTATTGCTCATGCATATAATCAACAACGTTCTGGCGATATATATTATGAATTATTGCCCGGCTGGACAGAACAATCTACTGATAAAGTTGCACAACATATATCTTCGTTTTCTGAAATAACGCATGTGCCGCTTTTATGGTATGGCTGGAAAACAAAAGCACAGCGAATACACACGCCTATTGCAACTACTGATATTATTCCAACATTAACAGAAATTCTTGCTATTCAACGCCCACAAAAAGCTTATGGAACATACATACAAGGAATTTTTGAATAATTATGTAACTATGAAAATTGTACGAATATTTTATATGAGTTGTATGTTAATGTTTATTACATTACATAGCTATGCTCAACATAATACTAATGAAACCCCTTTTAACAAACGTGTGTATTACACAAACGCGTGCGAATTATTGTTTCAGTATGTGCCAACAACATCACCTACCGAAGAGTATGTTTTTGGCGTAAAAACAAATTATTTTTTTAATCTTGTATATAATATGCATATTGATTTTGCAAAATCGTTTGGTGTTATTCCGGGCGTTTCGTTACGCAATGTTGGCATAAAAACATTTGACGAAACAATTCAAAACATTGAATACAAAAAAATAAAACGCCGTAGTTATCTGCTGGGAATTTCGGCTGCTGTAAAAGTTGGAAATATGCAAAAATATTCGTTTTTGTATGTTGGAGGAGCGTATGAATATTCGTTTCACTATAAACAAAAGAATTTTACTCCCTCTAAAAAATCAATTCAAAAAGAATGGCATAGTAATGCTACCGAATTATTTTTGCCTTCGGTATTTATAGGATACCAGTTTCCGAAATATATGAATATTCAACTACGATATTATCTTGCAAATTTTCTTAATCCTTTGTATGATGGCAAATATGGCAATTTTACTCATTTCCCTGATTCTCGCATTTTGCAATTTTCTATTTCTTTGCAGCAAAATCAGTTTGAACAATCAAAACAAGTGCGTAAACATATAGCTCCGCCACATACGATTGATATATAACCCTTGTAAATGTTTGGTGAAGAGTTAATTATAATATGTTTCCTATTGTAACACCAAAATTAAAAGAACGTGGCATTGTTGGTCCGTACATATATGAAGGATCTCTATCAGCACCTTTATCAAAATCATTTTGATAGGCATTAAGCAGATTTTTAATGCCAATATACCATATAATTTCAGATTCAGAATTTTGTATTGCGTGCGTATATTCTAATTTTATTCCCGCATCAAAAAATGGGTTTGATGTTCGTAATTCACCATGTTCATCTGTATTAGGTCCAAAATAGGGGACTAACATGCTGCCTGTATAATTTCCGGTTAACATCAAACACCACGATTTTTTAAAATCCCAATCTATTCCAAAAAAGCCATACGTATTTGGCGAACGGAAAAAACGCGTTTCGTTAAATTCTTGTTTTTCGTCATACATACTTTGCTGTGCTGTAAGCCCACCCACAAACGAAATATTTTGTGGCAATGCTACTTTCACATCAATATTAACTCCTTGTACACGTGCACCATCTTCGGCATTTACACGAGTATATAAAACAGTTCCATTATCATCAACCTCTCCAATTTCATTTACAAACGGGTCTATAAGTCGAGTGTAAAATCCTTCAACTAACACATTTATTTGCATAGCATCTAATTGCTTTGAATAATCTACAGAAGCGGTAACACTATGACTGGTTTCTTGTTTCAAATCAGCATCATTTACATTAATAACTTGACGTGCTCCCGAAGTTTCAATATGCAAATCTTCATCAAAAATTTGTGGTGCACGGTATCCTTTTGCATAACTTATACGTGTTTGCCAATCTCTGTTTATTCGTTGTTTTATACTCACTCGTGGATTCACAACCAATCCAGATTTTGTTTCATTTTGTTTTTTTGCATCTTGAATTGTGTACGAATCTACCCGTCCGCCAATAGTAATTTTTGTGTTATGTATTTCGCGTTCGGCTTGTGCAAACACACCTATTGTTTGTGATGATTGATTTGAAACAATGGTATTATCAACATGCGGAATTTTAACAATAGTATCATTTACAATTACCGCATTTTCAAGATCAGGATATCCTAATTTTATATCAGTTAAATAGTTTCCCGTATTATCTAATCCAACAATCATTGTTGTTTTTTCTATATATGTTTTGTATTGACTACCAGCATTATAGGTTACATCTTTTGAATTCCCATAATCTGATAACGATTGGCTTGCTCCATAATAAGAATCGCGATTAAGATACTGAATTGATGCATACGCAGATAGTGCATCACGTTCTCGAAACGACCTGTCAAACGAAAAAGCAGTAGTGTATAAATTATGCGTTACAGCTTCGGCAACATCACGTTGATGCAAAGGATATTCGTGCATGTTTCCCCCCGCTCTATCTTCATAAATAGCAAGTGCATCAAGGCTTATTTTTGATTTATTTTTTTTGTAGAAATATCGAGAACCAAAGCTTATATTTTTCATTGGTGCTATTTCGCTAAAATCGTCATTATTAGCATCAAAAACACTTCGTTCACGTGCAAATCCGTATATTGCAATGCCACTATTACGCGATTCGGACACTAAAGAAGTGTTGAAATTAGCACTTATATCAGGTGCTACACCGCCAGTATTATCCATTCCTACCCCTACAAGTGAAGAGTTAATACCAAAATTATATGTATTATTTATAGGTTCTTGTAACACTAAATTTATAGTTCCAGCAATAGCATTTCCGCCATATAATGCAGACCCGCCGCCGCGTACCACCTCAACCCTTTCAATCATTGACGCAGGAATTAACTCTAATCCATATACTCCTGCCAATCCACTAAAAATAGGACGACTATTTATAAGTATTTGAGAATATGGTCCTTCTAAGCCATTCATACGAACCTGTGTAAATCCACAATTTTGGCAATTATTTTCGAGACGTAATCCCGGGCAAAAATTTAAACCTTCGGCTAATGTTGGTGATTGTGAAAGAGAAAAAAGATATGGATTAATAGTAGAAACCACCACTGTAGCATCTTTTCTGTTCATTTCAGTTCTGTCGGCACTTACCACCACTTGGTCTAATTGCAAAAAATTTTGCACTAATTCAAATTGCACATGTGTTGTTTCGTTTGTAATTTCAATTGTTTTTTCTTGTTTTAAAAATCCCAATGCTTGTGCACCAATAGTATAGTTACCTATTTGTATATTTTGAAACGAAAAATATCCTTGTTCATCGGCAATAAGAGTATGCGATGTATTTTTAATATACACCTTTGCATAAGGAATATGTTCCATTGATATAATAGATATAACCTGTCCTTTTATTGTTATTTCTTGAGCGTTTATAGTAAACATACTTATAGAGAGTAATATACTTATCAACCATGTTTTTTTCATGCCTTATTGTTTTATTATTTTAAGTTGCAAATAATATAATTAAAATAAAATCGGTCAATCCCTAATAGTAGGGATTTATACAAATATTTCGTATAAAACCATAATTTCACACATGCAAAAGCATATTTACGCACTATGCTCTTTTTATCCCTATTTATAGGGATTGTGTATGTGCATTTTTTTGTGTTATTTAGCCTTTCTTTATTTAAAAATATTCTTACAGTTAAATAACATAGCATGGTAACTCTTGCAGACTTAAATGACACACAAACAGGCATTATTACAAAGGTAAAAGGATATGGTGCGTTTCGTAAACGCATACATGAAATGGGGTTTGTGGCTGGCACAAAAGTTACTGCTATAAAACGAGCTCCTTTGCAAGATCCTATAGAATATGAATTGTTAGGATATCATGTATCGTTGCGTAAAACTGAGGCTCAACGTATTGAAATTATTTCTAAAAACGATGAGCACATGCACAGTGAAATGCCGTTTTTTGGAACAGTAACCGAAGATGTGCTTCAAAAATCGGTAAAAGAAAAAAATAAAGTAATACATGTTGCTCTTGTTGGTAATCCTAACTGTGGAAAAACAACCTTATTTAATTATGCTACTGGTAAACACGAAAGAGTTGGAAACTATGGCGGTGTAACAGTTGATATTAAAACTGCAAAAATTAAACGATTTGGTTACACGTTTCATATAACCGATTTACCTGGAACATATTCTCTTTCAGAGTATTCGCCCGAAGAACTATTTGTGCGTTCGCATTTGGCACATGCAATGCCCGATGTTATTGTAAATGTGCTTGATGCGTCAAATTTAGAACGTAATTTATATCTTACTACGCAGCTCATAGATATGAATGTGAAAATTGTTGGAGCACTTAATATGTATGATGAACTTGAGCAAAAAGGCGATACGCTTGATTACACGAAATTAGGTTCTTTGCTCGGATTTCCGTTTGTGCCCACAACAGCTTCAAAAGGAAAAGGAATTAATGATTTATTGAAAAAAATTATTGCCACATACGAGGAGCAAGAACCAACATACCGTCATATTCATATTAATTATAGTAAAGATATTCTTGAATCTGTTGCTCGCATTCGTGCAGAAATGTCAGAACATACTGCAATTTCAGACTTGTATCACAAACAATATATTGCACTTAAATTACTCGAAAATGATACTGCATTTACGAATGAAATTATAGCTTTAAACAACTCTAAATCGCTTATTGATTGTGCAAAAACAGAACAAGAAAGAATAGAAAAAAAATATAAAGAAAGTTCAGAATCTGTTATAACTGATGCAAAATACAGCTTTATTCGTGGTGCTCTTTTAGAAACATACACCCCATCGCCCGAAAAACAAAACAAGGCATTGCAATATGGGTTAGATGTATTGTTTACGCATAAATGGCTTGGCTTTCCAATATTTTTCTTGTTTATGTGGGCTATGTTTCAAATGACGTTTTCGTTTGGAAATTACCCTATGGATTTAATTGATTGGGGAGTTTTAAAATTACGCGATTTTGTATCAACAACTATGAATCCAGGCATGTTTCGCGATTTGTTGGTTGATGGAATTATTGGCGGTGTGGGTGGTGTTATTGTGTTTTTACCAAATATTCTTATTCTTTTCTTTTTTATTTCATTAATGGAAGATACTGGCTATATGGCTCGTGCTGCATTTATTATGGATAAAATAATGCATAAAATGGGCTTGCATGGTAAATCATTTATTCCTCTTTTAATGGGATTTGGGTGTAATGTTCCGGCAATTATGGCTACTCGCACGCTTGATAATAGAAAAGATAGAATACTTACTATGCTCATTATCCCCTTTATGTCGTGCAGTGCACGTTTGCCAGTGTATGTATTGCTTATTTCTGCATTTTTTCCAGCATTTCAGGGACTTATTCTTCTTGCTATATATGCGGTGGGAATTTTATTGTCGGTGATTGTGGCACTTTTATTTAAACGGGTGTTTTTCAAAAAAGCTGATGTGCCGTTTGTAATGGAATTGCCGCCTTATAGAGTGCCTACAATACGTAATACACTTGTGCATATGTGGGCTAAAAGTGTGCAATATTTGCAAAAAATGGGAACTATTATATTAGTTGCGTCAATTATTATTTGGGCACTTGGTTATTTTCCTCAAAATAAAGAACTTGTTGCTACTTATGAAGAAAAAATAGAACTTGTTTTGGCAGATGCTACTATTACGCATCAATGGAAAGATTCTGTAATAACACAACTGCGGATTGAGCAACAATCAGAAAAATTACGCCATTCGTATATCGGACAAATTGGCGAGTTTATTACCCCTGTTATTGCTCCTCTTGGATTTGATTGGAAAATAGGTGTAAGTATTTTCACTGGTTTAGCGGCTAAAGAAATAGTGGTAAGTACTATGGGAGTTTTATATCAGTCTGATTTAGACGCAGATGAAACTTCGGTGAGCTTGCAAAAACGATTGCAAGAACAGCTGCACGAAAGTGGTGCACGAAAAGGTGAAAAAGTGTTTTCTCCTCTTGTTGCATTTGCGTTTATGTTGTTTGTGTTAATTTATTTTCCGTGTATTGCGGTAATTGCAGCTATAAAACGTGAGGCAAATTGGAAATGGGCTGTGTTTACTATGGTATATACTACTGCTTTAGCATGGATTGTTGCCTTTGCAACCTTTCAGATAGGTTCATTATTTTAAAACTATGATGCAAGAAATTATTACATATGGAATTATAGCTGTAGCTTTAGCATACACGGTATATTCTATTGCTATTTCGCTTAAACCAAATTCTAAAAAATCTGCCTGTGGAGGTTGTACTGGCTGTGATTTTAAGAAAAATCAAAATTGCCATCTATCTGCAAAATAACAGAAAATTGACCGTGCACATGTAATTATTCTGTATAATAAAATGCTTTTTTCATGTTTTCCACTCCGTTTATAATGCAACTTACATACTGTTTCCCCTTATAATATTTCCGTGTGGTTCGCGGTATAAATGAATATTGTTTTTGTATTTGAATTGTAGTATTTGCGGAAAGATTGAGTTCACGAATAAAAAAAACTTTTCGAGAATATGTGCCATTTTTTCGTAAAAAATACAAAGCATATTCTATACGACATTTTTCTATTTTTGTATGTGTATTTATAAGCTCAAAGGATATATGTAATGGCTGCAAAGCACTTACTACGGGCGTGTTAATTGTAAAATGTTGGCTTTTGCATACACACTCAGACGAAATACCACACAAAGCTAAAGCCTCTGTGTTTCCTTGTTTCAATAAGGTGCGTAATCCATGTTTAATAATCCAATCGGTATGCGTATGAAATCCTTTCCATTGTGCACAAAGTGTAAGAACACACTGTGGGTTGTCTTTTGAAATATCATTGAGTGAATTTGCAACGCTTTTTCGTACAAAAGCCGATGAATCTGCTTTTAAATTTTCTAAAATTGGAATAATATGATGAGGATTTTTTCTAAATTCTAAAATTTGTGTAGCCCATGGTAATCGGGGGCGGCAACCTTCACTTGCAAGTCGTCTAACAGCAGCGTGATGATGTTTGCTCCATTGCAATAATTGCTGTATTGTTTTTTGGGGATAGAGATGAATAAATTCACGAATAGCAAATTCGCAACTTGCTAATTTTGTACTATGTTCTATTGCACGCATTGAGGTTTTAAAATCATGAGTACCATACAATTGTATATATTCTGGAATAAACATATATGCAAGTCCCCACTGCGATGTCTGTTTCTGCAGAGCGAGGTTGCAATATTCAATTAAAAAATCTACCATCTGGCAATACGATGCGTGTACGCATGCATGAAGGACATGTGCTGTATGAGTAATTCTTTGCTTTAGTGTTTTTTGTTCCCATTCGGAATTGTATATATTAGATAAAAACATCTGAGAATCAAGAGGATATATGTGCGAGAAATCCTCTATAAAAATATCATAAAATTCCTGAGAAAAAATATGTTTTAAAGCTTGAGCCACCGAATATTATACAATACGAGGTTTTTGTTGTGCAAGTAAACACAAATCGGCAAGAGCAATTGCCGTTGCAGCTTCAATAACTACCGGAATTCTAAGAGCAATGCACGCATCGTGTCGTCCTTCAATAACAAGAGTTTCAACAGCTTTGCTTTTAAAATTAAATGTTTCTTGCGGCATTCCTATACTCGAAGTAGGTTTAATAGGCACCCTAAAAACTATATCATTTCCATTTGTTATTCCTCCGTTAATACCCGCCGCAAAGTTTGTTTCTGTTTTCCCAGTTGCCGAAATAAAATTATCGTTATGTTCATTACCTTTCATAGCAGCAGCAGCAAATCCACTTCCAAATTCAATTCCTTTTGTAGCAGGAACAGCAAAAATCATATGTGCTATAAGCGATTCAGCAGAATCAAAAAAAGGTTCACCAATACCCACAGGAACGTGAGTACACACACATTCCACAATACCTCCTATAGAATTTTTTGTTGCCACCGCCTGTTCCACCGCAGCTTGAATATCCTTACTTCCACCAGCTTCAATAAGTGTAGCTGACACAATAGTAGGCGATATGATTTTTTTCGCAATTACCCCAGCCGCCACAATTCCCAACGTAATTCGTCCCGAAAAATGTCCACCTCCTCGTGGGTCATTATGAGCACCATATTTTTGTTGTCCCGTAAAATCTGCATGTCCGGGGCGTGGGTGATCCCATAAATTTGAGTAATCGCCCGATTTTGTGTTTGTATTTTCAAACACAATAGTAATAGGAGCACCAGTAGTTTTTCCGTTAAATACACCACTCACAATTCGTGGCAAATCGGGTTCTACACGTGGAGTTGTTCCGATTCCCCCGGCACGTCTTCGAGCAAAATCCTCTTTTAAATCATTTTCATGAAGCGGAATGCCTGCCGGACAACCATCAACAACAGCGCCTATTTGTATGCCATGGCTTTCGCCAAAAATGCTTACTCTAAAAATTCTACCAAAACTGTTCATTGCATATATTTTATTTAAAACAAAAATACTATTTTTATCAGAAACAAATACTATTAGAATACTGTTTAATACTATTCCTTACTGCTAAGATAATTTCCTTATCTTTTTTTAACAAAACTACAATTTTAATATCCAATAAAATGAATATATCCACATTTTGTGGAATCATTTTAAGACAGTATCTTTACGCAAAAAATATATTGTATTTATATACTTATAAAACTACTAACATATGAATGGATACTCTCTTTCACATTTAAAAGAACTTGAAGCAGAAGCAATTCACATTATTCGTGAAGTAGCAGCCGAATTTGAAAATCCGGTAATGTTATATTCTATCGGCAAAGATTCGTCTGTTATGGTGCGACTTGCTGAAAAAGCTTTTTATCCGGGAAAAGTGCCATTTCCACTTATGCATATTGATTCTAAATGGAAATTTAGAGAAATGATTGATTTTCGCGATACGTATGCCAAAAATAATAATTGGGATTTGATTGTGGAATATAATAAAGAGGGATTTGAATCTGGTGTAGGACCATTTTCGCATGGCAGTAAGGTGCATACCGATATTATGAAAACGCAAGCATTATTAGCGGCTCTTGATAAATATAAATTTGATGCAGCTTTTGGAGGTGCCCGAAGAGATGAGGAAAAATCGCGTGCTAAGGAACGAATTTTTTCGTTTCGTGATAAATTTCATCAATGGGACCCTAAAAATCAACGTCCAGAATTATGGGATATTTATAATACAAAGGTGCAAAAAGGTGAATCGATACGGGTGTTTCCTATTTCAAATTGGACTGAATTAGATGTATGGCAATATATTAGATTAGAAAAAATTCCTATTGTGCCGCTGTATTTTGCAAAAGAACGTCCAATTATTGTGCAAGATGGAAACTTAATTATGGTTGATGATGACCGAATGCCAAAAGAATTGGCTGCAAAAGCACAAAATAGAATGGTTCGTTTTAGAACGCTTGGTTGCTACCCACTTACTGGTGCTGTGGAATCTTCGGCTACAACTATTGAGGAAATTGTTGAGGAAATGATGACAGTAACCGTGTCTGAACGCACAACAAGGGTTATTGATTTTGACCAAGATGGCAGCATGGAACAGAAAAAACGCGAGGGATATTTTTAATGAATAAAAATTTTGGATAATGGTAGATGAAAAATTAGATATACACGAATTTTTAAATAGAGACGAGAAAAAAAATTTATTGCGTCTTATTACATGCGGCTCGGTTGATGACGGAAAATCTACGCTTATCGGACGGCTTATGTTTGATAGCAAAATGTTATATGACGATCAACTTTCGGCTTTAGAAAAAGATAGCAAACGAATTGGACATGCGGGTGAAGATATTGATTACGCTCTTTTGTTAGATGGACTGAAAGCTGAGCGTGAGCAAGGTATCACAATTGATATTGCGTATAGATAT
Organism: Bacteroidales bacterium; assembly: GCA_012519815.1. Taxonomy (GTDB): domain Bacteria; phylum Bacteroidota; class Bacteroidia; order Bacteroidales; family UBA1715; genus JAQICB01. Next base: position 2,240 of record JAAYPM010000076.1, on the reverse strand, counting down.
TTTTCAACAAACAAACGAAAGTTTATTATTGCCGACACACCCGGACATGAACAATATACACGAAACATGGTTACTGGTGCATCTACTGCCAACCTTGCAATTGTGCTTGTTGATGCAACAAAAGGTGTAATTACGCAAACTCGAAGACATACATTTTTAGTTTCGCTTTTGGGAATAAAACATGTGGTGCTTGCGGTTAATAAAATGGATTTGGTACAATATAGCCAAAAGGTATTTTCGTCTATTTGTGAAGAATATAAAAGCTTTGTAAATCAACTTGATATACCCGATGTGGAATTTATTCCTATTTCGGCACTAAAAGGTGATAATGTTGTTGAAAAATCGGAAACAACTCCTTGGTATCAAGGTAAAAGCATGCTTGCTCACATAGAAACGGTGCATGTGGGAAGTGATAGAAATTTTGACGATTTACGCTATCCTGTACAATATGTTTCTCGTCCCGACCGTGATTTTCGTGGTTTTTGTGCACGAGTAGCATCTGGTATTATTTCGAAAGGTGATACCATTATGGCATTGCCTTCTAAAAAAACTTCAAAAGTAACTTCAATAATTACTTATGATGGCGAATTGGAACGTGCGTTTCCTCCGCAATCGGTTACTATTACCTTAGAAGATGAAATTGACATTTCGCGTGGTGAAATGATTGTGCACCCCGATAATCTGTCGCATGTTGAACGCCAATTTGAGGCAATGTTGGTATGGATGGATGAAAAACCAATGAATCCACATGGACAGTTTTACATAAAACACAATACGAACACAACAAAAGCTCGATTTGATTCTATTCGTTATAAAGTTGATGTGAATACATTAGTTAAATCAGAGGTGCCGCATTTTGAATTAAATGAAATTGGCAGAGTGGTAATTACTACGGTAAAACCTTTGTTTTTTGATGCATATAAAAAGAATAAAAGTACTGGTTCCTTTGTTCTTATTGACCCTGTAACAAATAATACAAGTGCGGTAGGTATGATTATCGACAAAATTCATGCAGACGGTTTGCCGCATAAAATTACAACTGCCGATAAGGAAAAAATTAACAAAGGTGTTGGACTTATTTCGGAACAAGAATATCAAGAACAATATAACCAAAAGGGTGCAAGTATATGGATAACAGGATTACACGGCTCTGGAAAAAATGAACTTGCATACAGCCTTGAAAAACGGTTGTTTGAAAAAGGTGCTACGGTTGTTTTATTAGATGGTAGTTCTGTAAGAAGCGGATTGTCTAAGGAGTTAGATTTTTCTCCTGCTGATAGAGCTGAAAATTTAAGGCGAGTTGCAGAAATGAGTAAAATCCTTAATGATCAGGGAATTATAACTATTTGTTCTTTTATTTCTGCTGATGATATGGTGCGAAAACAAATTGCAGATATTATTGGAAAAGACAGATTCCACCTTATTTACATGGATGCTGATGTTACTTTTTGCAAAAATAACAAACCAGAATTATATGAACGTGCCGAGCAACATACAATTTCAAACTTACCGGGAGTTGATTGTGCGTATGACATACCAACTGATGCAGACATTGTGTGTAAACCGCAAGAAAACGAGGATAATGGTAGTTTGATACTTACGTATCTTGCAGATAAAGGAATTTTTCCTGTTGGGTAATTAGATAATAGTTTTTATTAAAAATTACTATCCCCTCGCCCATCAGTTAGTTTGTTGGAAGTAATATAATTACTGCACTAACACTTTATATAATTCATTATTACACTCTACCGAGCGATGCAATCCTAACGGATTGTGTTTTAATGATGAATGTAGAGTGCTTAATGTTGAATGGCATTATTTTCATTCAGCACTAAGCATTCAGCACTCATCATTATTTCACTCCTTAGTTAAGTGTGCAGTCTATCCGCATGATCTTTGTTTCAAAAAATATCATTTTTTAATCATTCCGTTAGGAATGATACGTAGGGATAAAAGGGCGACCACATAGGGTCGCCCCTACATACCTACAATGAATGGAATTGTAGGGTCGCCCCTGCGTGGGCGACCGTTGTCAAATGATGAACGTGGGGGAATATTACATTCCTACCGAACGAGGCAATTCTAACGGGTTGCGTTTTAATGATGAATGTAGAGTGCTTAATGTTGAATAGCATTGTCATTCCCTGATATAGGTTGACCGTTTTTAAAACAGAAACATTATGTTAAAAAATGGTAAACGTATTAAAATTAAACGTTATTTTTCCGAAGATTTTAAGCTT
>JAAYPM010000075.1 GCA_012519815.1 Bacteroidales bacterium | reverse complement strand
CAAACAATTATAGAGCAATTTACCTATCTTACAGAGTGGGCACAAAAAAATAATTTTGTGCAATATTCCAATATCGAACGTTTCCATCATATGAATGTGCCGATGCTCCAATTCCTAAATATGGTTTTTGTTCCCAATATAATGAGTTGTGTTGTGAGTAAAATCCAGGTTTTGCAAAATTTGATATTTCGTAATGCTCAAAATTATTTTTTTGTGCCCACTCTGTAAGATAGGTAAATTGCTCTATAATTGTTTGTTCCTGAGGTAGTATGATTTTTCCTTTTGATACAAATGAATATAAAGCGGTTTTTTCTTCTACGCCTAATGCATAGGCTGATATGTGCTGTATAGATAAATCTGCTGCTATTTCAAGGGTTTTTTTCCATGTTGCAAGCGTTTGCAAGGGGAGTCCGTATATTACATCTATGGTGCAGTTTTTAAAACCAGAATCTTTAATTAATTGTATAGCTGATATAGCTTGTTTTGCTGTATGTCTGCGATTTAATGCTAACAATTCCTTGTCAAAAAATGATTGAATACCTACACTTATTCTATTTATACCAATGTGTAATAATTCTTGACAATATTCTTTTGTAATATCATCGGGATTACATTCAAAGGTGATTTCTGCGTCTTCAGAAATCGTCCAAAGTGTAGCAATGGTGTGTAATACTGTTTTTATTTCGTGTATTGAAAGAACTGAAGGCGTTCCTCCACCAAAATAAATTGTGTTGATTGTTGTTGTGTCAGAAAAAAAACCTTTCTGTAAAACAAGTTCTTTGCACACAGCTGCAATGTAATCTTGTTTTGTGTTTAATTGCAAACTAAAATAAAAATCGCAATAATAACAGAGTTTTTTACAATATGGAATATGGATATAGATACTTGACAATTATTGTGTGTTTTTGGTGCAATGTTATGTAAGTATTTCATATCCTTCGTCGGTAACAACTAATGTGTGTTCCCATTGAGCAGAAAGTTTTTTATCAGCTGTTTCTACAGTCCACCCGTCTCGTAAAAATTTGCATTTATGTGTGCCTTCGTTAAGCATTGGTTCTATAGTAAACGTCATGCCCGGAACAAGTAATATTCCTTTGCGTTTTGGTTGTGCATAATGAAGAATTTCGGGTTCTTCGTGAAATTCTTTTCCAACGCCATGCCCACATAAATCTCTTACAATGCTGTATCCATGTTTTTTTGCATGTTCTTCAATCGCATCGCCTATGTTATTGAGGCGACTGTATGGTTTAACTTGCTCAATACCAATGTCTAAACATTCTTTTGCTACTCGTACAATATTTGCTGCATTTTCAGAAAGGGTGCCTACCGAATACATGCGGCTACTGTCAGCATAATATCCATTTAAAATAGTTGTAACATCAACATTAATAATATCCCCATCTTTAAGCATGCGATTGCTATCGGGTATTCCATGGCACACACATTCGTTTATAGATGTGCAACACGATTTTGGAAATCCTTTATAGTTAAGAGTTGCTGGTATTGCATTATGATCATAAGTATATTCTCTTACTAAATCGTCAATTTTTTGTGTGGAAACGCCTTCTTTTATTTCATCTGTGAGCATGTCAAGAATACCACGTGTAATGTCGCCAGAAGCTCTCATTCCTTCAATATCTTGTTTGGATTTTAATAAACTTGGCGGAAAAATTATGTATCCTTGTTTGCGATATGTTTCTGTTTCTAAATCAAATTTTTTATGGCATTTTTTGTATTTCACTCCGCTTCCACACCAACATGGATCGTTAGGTAATAATTTCATAATTATGTAATTTTTTGTTTTTTTAACAACCAATCAATGATTGATATAAATATGTAAATAAGTATTATAAATGAACATGCTCGTAATTTAAAAAACACTATAAAAATCACAGAAAGTAGTATAAAAATAAACTGTATAGGTGCTTTTTTAAATGATAATGATTTTATTTTTAACGAAAACATAGGTATTTCTGAAATAAGAAGATACGAAAAAAGAATAATACTGATTGATATAATTACAGGGGAAATAGTTGTTATATCAATAAATATAAATCCGCAAAAAAACAAAGCATTTGCTGGAGTAGGTAATCCTATAAAATTGTGTGTTTGCCGTGTGTCTATGTTAAATTTTGCAAGCCGAATAGCAGAAAAAATGAGCAACAAAAAAGGTGTTGTTAAATATATTTTATATAAAAAAGCGGTGTTTATTAGTTCTGAAATTTCGCTTATGTTTCCTCCAAAAATAGCATGTTGCATACTTGCAAAAACTATTGCCGCAGGAGCAAACCCAAAGGTAATAAGGTCGGCAAACGAGTCAAGTTGCTTGCCAATTTCTGAATATGCATGTAATAAGCGAGCAGTAAATCCATCTAAAAAATCACATAATGCCCCAATTAACACAAAAATTGCAGCATATGTAAGGGGCACTAATCCTACTATTGCTATTAATGTTGCAATTACGCCACAAATCATGTTACATATAGTAAGTATGTTTGGTATGTGTTTTTTTATCATAGCGTGATTAGTATTTATTTTTTTGAATTATTTTTCTCATTTTAATTTAAAAATATACCTGTATGTATATTCTATAGACTTTGTACAATACGTAGTTCATTAATTATACAAATGTAAAAAAAACACTCGACTTGCACTCATTTTTTGCGAGAGATGTAAAAAACAAAAACAGTATATGAATGTAAATATTGATTTATTTCTGATATAATACAAGCAGTTTTTTTATATAATCGTGTATTGAATACTGTTGTGCCGATTCGTATGCTTGGCGACTTATGTCTGAATATAATTGTTTGTTTTCCCAAAGATTACGTATATGTTCTGCAAAAACTTTGGCATTTTGTTTAGGAACCATAAAACCATTTACAGAATGTTGTATTATGTCAGCATTTCCTTTTCCGTTAAGGCACACAACTGGTAAACCTGCTGCCATTGCTTCAATTAATACAAGTCCAAATGGTTCATATAGTGCCGAATGTACATATATATCAGCATTCCAGTAAAATGTTTCAACATCAACATTTCCATGCAATTGTATGTGGTTTTGCAATGAATGTTTTTGTATAAGCTGTTCAATATGTGGCTTTTGCGGTCCTTCACCTAAAATATGCAACACACAATCAATATGTAATACTCTCAGTTCTTGTACTACACGAATAAGAAACGCATGATTTTTTTTTCGAACCAAACTCCCAACACTTACAAGTTGTAGGGTAGTATTGTTTTTTTTATGTTCAGGGGGGCGAACAAAATTTTGAACATCTATTGCATTATGGAGTAAATGAACATTTTTTTTGAGTTCTTCGGGAATATTATTTTGAATATAATTAAATGTATGATGCGAAATTGTTATAAAATGTGTTTTTGTAGCTTTGTATTTTGGAATCATAATACTGCGTTCATACCAATTTGTTATGTTTTTTTTGGTAATTGGCAATTTTAATTTTTTTAATTGCGGCATATTATCGTGCACATGCGAAAACCATTTGGCGTTTGGATATTGAATGTGCCGACTTACTATTTCAGCTTTCCACAAATGTGTGTGAATAATATGAGGTGCAAAATCATTAATAAATGCTTGTAGATTTTGTATGTTTATATATGGTTTTTTTGTTACAGACGGTATATAATCGCTTGGTATAATTTCCCAAATATTATTTGAAATAAGTTTGTCGTATTCGTTTTGTGATGAAAAGCTTATGAGCTTTACTTTAACCTCTTTTTCATGGGCAAGAGCATTGCAAATAGTTATTGCAAGACGTTCTGCTCCTCCTTTTTTAAGATTTGGTATAATGTGAATAATACGAAGACGATTTTCCATATAAAAGTACAATTACGTAATAGAGAAATTTGTTGATTTTTTGTCTTGAAAGATAAAATTACAGAACTTTTTTATGTAATCCATAATTTTTATAAAGAATCAAGTGAATATTCCAATAAATTAATCAAGCAGTATATCCTATAAAAAAATAATTTTTAATACCTTTGATAAAGGGTATGTAAAACAAGTTCAATATAAAATTAATCGAAGACCAAGGAGAAACTTAAAATTACGTTAGAACGGTATGAAAAAAATATTTGTCTGTGTTATATTATTTTTTAATATGTATTTAATAAATGCACAAGAAGATTTTAAATATTATCTACCAGAAGGAGTTTCTGAAGACAGTCTAATTAATATTATTATTAATAATGGTGGAATTAATGAATATAAATTGATTAGCTTGTATTATTTTGGTAATAAACCAATAGCAGCAATCTTACCATACTCTCTTATAATGGCAAATAAATGGAATTATCCTCCTGCAATGTTAGAAGTTTATCAATCCCTTTTACTATTGTATAATTGTAGTTTTTATCAAAATATTGAAGTAATGGATAAAAAATTTAGAAATATTGCTTTAGAATACCTAATCATGTATTATGAAAATGCTAATGAAGGAAAACAAAAAGAATATATCCGCAAATTTGATATTCCAAATTATATTGAAAAAGGTTATTTAAAAGAACAAAATGGGAAATTTGTTATAGTAGAATCTAAGTAGTAAAATAACTTTTAAGTTTTTACTGTAAGCTTCCCAATTTTAGGACAGTGATTTACCATAATGTAACATGGTATTATATGTGTGTTTTTTTGCGTAGGCTGAGTTTTAAAATATGGTTTTTTTAAAATAAAACACAATCACTCTTTGCGTACTTTGCGTACATTCTTTGTGCACTCTGCGGTTAAAAATATTTAGTAAATACGACAACAAACGCACGGTATTGAAATTGAGATGAGATTTAGTATCTTTACAAAGAAATTGCAATGACTATAATAGTACGTTAAATGACAGAAAGAAGTTAAAAAAATTAGGAGAAGAAAAAAATATTTTAAAAATTTTATGGCAAAAATTAAAGTTAAAAACGCCGAAATAACTATTGTTACAGTAGCAGAAAGAGATTACATATCGCTTACCGATATGGCTAATGCTAAAGAAAGCGAAAGTCGTGCTGCCGATATTATTAAAAACTGGCTTAGAACTCGTTATGCACTCGAATTTTTAAGTACTTGGGAACAAATTCATAATCCTAAATTTAAAGTGGTGGAATCTGACCACTTTAAAATAGAGGCTGGCTTACCGAGTTTTACCTTGAGTGCTTCCGAGTGGATTGAAAAAACCCATGCCATTGGTATTATTGTAAAAAAAGGAAAATATGGTGGAACCTATGCACACAAAGACATTGCTTTTGAGTTTGGCTCTGCCATCAGTGTGCCTTTCAAACTCTATTTAATTACTGAATTTCAGCGGTTAAAAGAGGAAGAACAAAAACATTTGGGATGGTCGGCAAAACGAGAATTAGCAAAGATCAATTATCACATTCACACAGATGCAATCAAACAAAATTTGATACCTAAAGAATTAACCCCGAAAGAAACGTCAATTATTTATGCAAATGAAGCAGATGTTTTAAATGTTGCATTGTTTGGAATTACGGCAAAACAATGGCGAGAAGCAAACCCTGACCAAAAAAGCAATATGCGAGATAATGCTACTATCAATCAACTTATTTGTCTTTCAAATTTAGAGAATATTAATGCAGTATTCATTAACGAAAATATACCACAACAACAAAGATTGATAAAACTCAACTACATTGCCATACAACAAATGAACATTTTAGAGCGAGTTAATAATCATAAATTTTTAAAATAGATAATAATATAGACGGTTAAAAATCAAACTATAACAACAATTTTTTTTCTTTTTTTCAACAGCAAAAAAAGAAACAAAAAAGTGCCGCACTTTTTAATGGTGAATGATGAATGCTTAATGTAGAATGGCATTTTTTTTCATTCAGCACTCATCATTATTTCACTCCTTAGTTGAGTGTGCGGTCTATCCGCATAATTGTTGTTTCAAAACATAGTTTTTTATCATTCTTAACGGAATGCGATATATAGCAAAAACACAATCACTCTTTGCGTACATTCTTTGTGCACTCTGCGGTTAAAAATATTTAGTAAATACGACAAAATAATTTTTGGGAGTATTCTTTATTTCAATCTAAATGTTATTGGCACATTGTAGTAAGAGGCAATTGCTTGTCCGTTCTTTTTTGCTGGATTCCATTTTGGCATATTTTCAATTAATTCCCAAGATTCATAGTCGAGAAAAGCGTGAGCAGATTGAACAATTGAAACCATTTTAATAGAGCCATCAGGATTTATTATAAATTGAAGAATAACCATTCCACTTATTCCTGCATCTATCGCTTCACTTGGGTATTTTAATTGAGATTTTATGTATTGAAAGATTGCATTTTCATTGTCTCCATATTGTGCTTTTTCATAATTGTCAGGATTGCTATCTTCAATTACATTATTAAACAAAGTGTCAATCTGTTTTTTTGAATAAATCAATTTTGAGAAGTCTCTTTTTGTTTCAATCGAACAATTTTCAGAATAGGTTATCCATATTCCCGTTGGATTATTTCCTTTATAATTTTCCTCTTTTACCAGGCAATTGTTTGAAAGATTAAAGATTTGAATGTTAATTAGTTCGTTTGTGTTTTTGGTTTCTATTTTTTTAAATTTTGCCTTTTTTTTATTTACTTCTTTAGTTAAGTAATAGTCTTTGTAATAGGTTTCACTTTTTTGTTGTGCTTTGGAAATAAGCCCACAAATCAAAAATAGTAAGGTTATTAGTTGTTTTCTCATTATTTTTGACACTTTTTAATATGCGAAACTCTCAAGTACAAATGTTATAATGCCCATTTAAGGTACAACGCACCCCAGCTATAACCGCCACCAAATGCTGCAAGAATTATATTATCTCCTTTTTTAAAGGCATGTTCAAAATCCCACATACATAAAGGAATAGTTGCAGCAGTTGTATTTCCATAATTTTCGATATTAACACAAATTTGCTCAGGTTTTAATCCTAAATAGTGTCCGGTTGCATCAATAATACGTTTATTTGCTTGGTGTGGAATAAGAAAGTTTACATCTTTTCCTGTGAGTGAATTTCGTTCGAGTACTTCACGGGCAGTGTTTGCCATGCTATTTACTGCAATTTTAAAAACAGGCTGCCCGTCTTGATAAATAAAATGTTCTCCCGCATCAACAGTTTCATGCGTTGCAGGTTTTAATGAACCACCTGCTTTTAAACAGAGATATTCCCAGTTTGTGCTATCAACATGAAGAACAGAATCAATAACACCATTTCCTTCGGTGTTTGGTTCAAGAAGCACAGCCGCAGCCGCATCTCCAAAAAGAATACATGTATTTCGATTTGTGTAATCAGTAAGAGATGTCATTTTATCGGCACCAACTAAAATTACTTTTTTGTATGTGCCTGATTCAATAAACTTTGCAGCAGTTTCAAGTCCAAATAAAAAACCACTACATGCCGAATTCAAATCAAATGCAAATGCATTTACAGCTCCAACTTTTGTTGCGGTTAATGCTGCACATGAAGGAAACATCATGTCGGGAGTAATTGTTGCAACAATAATTAGTTCAATATCAGCAGGATTTGTCTTTGTTTTTTTAAGTAATCCTTTAACTGCTTCGGCAGCCATATCTGATGTGGCTTTTGTAGGATCTTTTAAAATATGACGTTGTTTTATTCCTGTTCGCGAAGTAATCCATTCGTCATTTGTGTCAACCATTTTAGATAAGTCGTCGTTTGTAATAACATCTTGAGGAACCCAACCGTGAACTCCTGTTATAGCTGCATGTATTGTTTTCATTATTGAAGAGCTTGTTTAATTTTTTCTGGTAATTTTATTATAGTAATACGATATGCTTGTAATATCATATTTTTTATTGCAATTTCATTTGAGGCACCGTGTCCTACAACTATAGGAGCATTTACACCTAAAACAGGGGTTCCTCCATGATTTTCATAATTTAAATTTTCTATATACGGATGAGATAAATGTAATTCGTGTGCAATAGAATAAAACGATTCAATTTGTTTTAGAATAATATTTCCAGTAAATCCATCGCATACAACTACATCTGCTTTATCGGTAAAAAGATTATTACTTTCGATATTGCCGCCAAATTTAAAATGAATTCCATCTTTCATGAGTTCATATGTTGCTTTGGTGAGCAAGTTTCCTTTTTCTTCTTCTTCGCCAATATTGAGCAAGCATATATTTGGAGTTTCAATGTCATAATATGTTTTGGCATAAATATTTCCTAAAATGCCATATTGATAAAGTACGTCTGGTTTGCAGTCTGAATTTAATCCTACATCTAACAATGTTCCTGTTGTTTTACCAGAGATTTTTGGTATAGGACTTGCAAGGCAGGGGCGGATTATTCCAGGTATTGCTTTAATTGTATGCATTGAGCCTATCATCATTGCGCCAGTATTTCCCGCACTGCAAAATGCATCAATTTTTCTGCTTTGTAAATGTTTAAATCCTACGGTAATGCTCGAATCTTGTTTGTGTTGAAATGCTTTTGCAGGGTGATCGCCCATGGCAATTGTTTCAGATGTATGAAAAACATCAATATTGGCAGTATTACAATTGTGTTCTTTTAAAATTGGTTCAATTTTGGAAGAATCACCATATAAAACTACAGTACCAAGATTTTGTAATTCTATACTTGCTGCAATAGCACCTAAAACTGCTGGTTTTGGAGCAAAATCGCCCCCCATAGCATCAATACCTATTCTCATGCTATTGAGATTTATTATGCGTTCTGATTTTTGTCAAAAACAAGTTTTCCGTTATAATATAAACTTCCTTCAAATTCGTATGCTGTGTGCCGACGATGAACAGTGCCTGTTGTAGGACATTTGCTTAAAGTTGGCAGTTTTAGACTATCATGTGTACGTCTATTGTCTCTTCGTGTTTTCGACGTTTTTCGTTTTGGATGTGCCATTGTTATTATTTTTTAATTGTCAAATATGTTTTGCAATGAATCCCATATAGATTCATTATTATTTTTTTGTTTTGTATGTTCATTTGAAAGTATATGCTTTTCTATCTCTTTATTACACATGCCTTCGGAATGAATTCTTTGTAGAGGAAGTGCTAAAATAATTGATTCGTAAATGTGATTACTTATATTTATTTCTGTTTCATTAGGTTTTATGTAGTAAATATCATCTGCATCTGTTGAATCTTGATTATCTGATGCTGTTGTTACTATAAGCGAATCTTGCATTTCAATCTCAACAACACAGTCATCTAAACATCTATCACACGGAACAGTTATTGTCCCTTTAATTGAATAGTTTACATGATGTAATCGTGTCTTTTTTTGAAAAACAACCGTAACAGTTACGTTTGCATCAAGAACTTCTTCTATTTCATATTGTTCAATGAACGATTTCTTTATTATAAATGTAAATTCATGTGTACCTTCTTGTATTGTTTGAAAAGGTATTTTACATTGAATTTTTTTTTGCTCCATACAAAAAATTTAGCACGCAAAAATAGAAAAATATGGTGAAACAAAAAATATTTGCGATTTATTTTTTTTACCACCACGTATGCATGGCTTTTTGTTTAGTAATATCAATTAATTTTCGAATAGTTTTGGTAAAAATATTTGATCTTTTATTAAATATGATGCTGCATAATCATTAATGATTTTTGTATAATAGTAATAGGCTTCTTCACGAGTTCTAAAATTACCAATTCTAATTTTAAAAATTGGTGGCTGATAAATGATATATGCTTCTAAATCAGGATATTTTGCAAGAAATTGATTTCGTACCGCGAGTGCATCTGCACGTGTTTCTTTGCCGGTAGAATTATATATTTGAATCCTCCATCCACTTATTTTTGATTCGCTTGCATTATTTATAGCTACGTGCCTGCTTATAAGTTCGGTTATTTGAGGGTCTTGATTAATTGTTATTGTGCCTTGTTCGGCTACTGTTTCTGCCAAATTATTAAATATTTTTTGTGCGCTAATAGAATCGTTTTCTATGGATACTTGTGCACACAGTATTTGAACAGCACACAGTAAAGAAAGACAAAGTGAAAATCGCATATGTTGTTTTATTACTAATAGTTAAACAAATATAAACATTTCTTTATAAATGTGCATTGAATGTATGTTTTTTGCTCCTTTGAGTGGGCGTTATTCTTTGTTTTTTGTGTCAATACATATAGTTACCGGACCGTCATTGCATAGTTCAATTTTCATATCTGCACCAAATTCGCCTGTATATACGGTGCCCGAAATGTGTTTTTGAAGTTCATGAATGCATGTTTCATATAAGGGAATTGCTATTTGCGGTTGTGCCGCACGAATAAATGATGGACGATTACCTTTTTTTGTGCTTGCAAAAAGGGTAAATTGACTAATAAGTAGAATATCTCCTTGTACATCATGTAATGAACGATTCATATGTCCGTTTTCATCATTAAAAACTCGTAATTGAGCAATTTTTTTACAAAGCCATACAGCATCTTCGCTTGTATCGTTTTGTTCAATACCTAAAAGTACTACAAAACCTGTATTAATGTGTGCTGTTACGTTTGAATTAATAGTAACAGAAGCTTTGGAAACTCTTTGAATTACGGCTCTCATAGGACAGTGAAATAAAATCTTTTCTCCTGAAATTCAGGAGAAAAGAAAGAGATTATTTATTCTATAACAGCACTTATTGCTTCAACATCTCTATTTACTTTTTTAATTAAGCCTTGTAATACTTTCCCAGGGCCAACTTCAATAAATGAGGTAATGTCATCGGCAAGCATATTTTGAACTGTTTGCGTCCAACGAACAGGAGCGGTTAATTGTAAAATTAAATTTTGTTTAATTACTGCCGCATCAGTTTGTGGTAATGCATCTACATTTTGGTAAATAGGGCAAATAGGCGATTGAATATTTGTTTGTGCAATAGCTGTTTCTAATTCAACACGAGCAGGCTCCATAAGTGGGGAATGAAATGCTCCTCCAACTGGAAGTTTAAGTGCACGCTTTGCTCCTTTTGCAAGCAATAATTCACATGCTTTATCAATTCCAGCATTTGAACCTGATATTACTAATTGTCCGGGACAGTTGTAATTAGCTGCTACTACAACATCGTCAATACTTGCACAAACTTCTTCAACAACAGAATCTTCTAAATTAAGAATTGCAGCCATTGTAGAAGGATTTTGTTAACATGCTTTTTGCATAGCTAATGCACGTTTTGATACTAATACAAGTCCGTCTTCAAACGAGAGTGCTCCTGCTGCCACAAGTGCCGAAAATTCACCAAGTGAATGTCCTGCGACTGCATTGGGAGTAAAAGAATCGCCAAGAACTTTTGCTAAAATAACAGAATGTAAAAATATAGCAGGTTGCGTAACTTTTGTTTGTTTTAAATCTTCATCGGTTCCAGCAAACATTAAATCTGTAATTCTAAATCCAAGAATGTCATCTGCTTTTCCAAACATGGTTTTTGCAACAGGATAATTTTCGTATAAATCTTTACCCATTCCTACGAATTGAGCTCCTTGACCTGGAAATACATATGCTTTTTTTGTCATAATTTGTAATTTTTAATAAATAAATTATAATTGTATTTTGTTGATTTAGTGTAACTTTGCACTTACTAAGTGCATAAATTCTTCACGTGTTTCTTTTTTTGTAAATGCTCCAGTAAATGCTGAAGTTGTGGTAACAGAATTTTGTTTTTGAACGCCACGCATCTGCATACATAAATGATGAGCTTCAATAATAACAGCTACTCCTAATGGGTTGAGTGTGTTTTGAATACAATCGCGTATTTGTACTGTTAATCGTTCTTGCACTTGTAATCGCCGTGCAAATACATCAACAATGCGAGCAATTTTACTCAGTCCAGTAATGTAACCGTTTGGAATATATGCAACATGTGCTTTGCCAATAAATGGCAACATATGATGTTCGCAGGTGGAATAAATTTCAATATCTTTTACTAACACCATTTGCTGGTATTCTTCTTTAAACATGGCTGATTTGAGAATAGCTTCGGGGTCTGCATCGTAGCCTTGTGTTAAAAATTGCATGGCTTTCGCAACTCGTAGTGGCGTTTTTAAAAGTCCTTCTCGATTTGGATCTTCGCCAATTTCCTGTAAAACAGAGGTGTAAAGTTTCGTAAGACGCTCTATTGAATCGTCATTATATCTATCAATGCGAACATATGCGTGGCCTTTTGATTCTTCAGCACCGTGTGTATAAGTATCCATAATTATGATAGTTTCTTGATATTATTTATATATCGAGTTTTTTGACAAAAATAAAGAAGATATTGTATTATGCCACTATTTTTTGAAAAACTCATGTTTTTGTTATTTTATATCTAAAAAATAAGGACTTATAGTTTGTTTTCTAATGCCTTCATAATGGCGTTTTTAACCGATTCATTGGATACTTTTGAAATCACATCAGTTATAAAACCTTTGAGCAATAATTTGGTTGCTGCTTCTCTTGAAATTCCTCGTGTTTGCATATACCATAAGGCTTCATTATCAATTTGTCCGGTAGTACTTCCGTGCGTACAACTTACGTCATCAGCATAAATTTCGAGTTGAGGTTTACTGTGTATTTTAGCTGTTTTTGATAATAAAATATTTTTATTGTTTTGTGTGGTATTTGTTTTTTGAGCTTCACGAGCTACATGTAATTTACCTGAAAAAACGCCAATGCCAGTATCTTTTGCAATGCCTTGGTATAATTGATGTGTTTCACATTCAGGAGCATTATGTATAGCTTCTACATATGTTTCAAAATGTTCTTGTGCTGCTGGAAAGAAAAAACCATGTAAAAATGCATGTGAATGTGGAGCAATTTTATCTACATAAACATTTGTTCGCACATACGCTCCCGAAATAGGGAAATTTGAAATAGTGCATGTTGACTCCTGTTCTTGCAAACATGAAATTGTTTGAATAAGCTCTGTTTTAGAACCTAAATGCTGAACAGAGGTATATTCGCAACTACTTTTTTGCATACATTTGATAGAAACACTATGATTTATACGAATAGGTTCGTCTGACAAAGAAATTTGAAGTTCGGTAATAATAATGTGCGAATCTGCATGTACATATATTCTATTTTTTTGCAATGAATATGATTGATTGCCCTGAAAAAAAGACACAATAAGAACATGCTGTTTTTCGTGCTTTGCTGCTACATGTATTGCTGCTCCTGACTGTGCTCCAATGAGCGAGGCGCATTCAAATTTATTTGTACAATGCGGAATATCTGCCTCAAAATCATTTGTAATTGCAGATGCAATTGAATTAGGACGAGAAAATGAATTATGATATAGTCCATTTTCAAATACTAAAAGTGCATCAAATTGTAGTGATTCAATTGCCGCATCAAGCTGTTGTTGTGTTATTTTTGATGGAGGTGTAAATGTATATAATGATGTAAACCAATCCTGAGTATCTTTAAACTTCCAATCTTCTAAGCGTTTTGTAGGAATAGGAAACGCCTCATATTCAGCAAATAATTGTTTTGCTTGTGTGTTATTTGATTGTTGTTGAATGTGATGTATATATGATGTAATTGTTTGCATACATAACTATTTAATAAAAAGAATAATGTTATTTAATCCAATCATAGCCTTTTTCTTCGAGTTCTAAAGCAAGTGATTTATCTCCAGATTTAACAATTTTTCCATCATGTAAAACATGTACAAAATCAGGAATAATATAATCGAGCAATCGTTGATAGTGCGTAATAACAATAAATGCTTTATCGTTAGTTTTAAGCGTATTAACGCCTTCTGCAACAGTTTTAAGAGCATCAATATCAAGTCCTGAATCAGTTTCATCTAAAATTGCAAGTTTTGGATCGAGCATAGCCATTTGAAATATATCGTTTTTCTTTTTTTCACCCCCCGAAAATCCCTCATTTACCGCACGTCCGGTAAGAGATTGCGACATTCCAACTAATTGTTGCTTTTCTTTAATCATTTGCAAAAACTCTCCTGCCGAAGGAGGTGTAGTGCCATGATAAGCATGTTTAGCTTCAATAGCTGCTTTCATAAAATTTGTCATGCTCACACCCGGAATTTCAACAGGATATTGAAACGCAAGAAATATACCTTCGCAGGCACGATCTTCGGGGGTAAGAGGCAATATGTTTTTTCCTAAAAAAGATATTTCTCCTTGTGTTACTTCAAAAACATCTCGCCCGGCAATTACATTCGAGAGTGTACTTTTGCCTGAGCCATTTGGACCCATAATTGCGTGAATTTCTCCGGGATTTACGGTTAAATTAACACCTTTTAAAATCTCTTTCCCATCTATCGATACGTGTAAATCTTTTATTGTTAACATATTTTTTTCTATTTATACCCTTAGTATTTTATTTGTCATATTTTATGTAATTCTATTACTATTTTGTAGTAAAAAGTTTCATTATCCCACACTTCCTTCCATAGAAATAGCAATAAGTTTATGTGCTTCCATAGCAAATTCCAAAGGAAGTTTATTTAAAACTTCTTTTGCAAATCCGTTTACAATAAGTGCAATAGCATCTTCTGTTTTTAACCCGCGTTGATTACAATAAAAAATTTGGTCGTCGGCAATTTTTGAAGTAGTAGCTTCATGTTCAACAATTGCTGTATTATTGTGTACATCAATATAAGGAAAGGTATGAGCAGCGCATTGAGAACCAATAAGTAAGGAGTCGCACTGTGAAAAATTTCGTGCGTTTTCTGCAGTTTTTGCTATTCTCACCAATCCTCTATATGCATTACTGCTTTTTCCTAACGAAATACCTTTAGAAATAATGGTGCTTTTTGTGTTTTTTCCAATATGAATCATTTTAGTTCCAGTATCAGCTTGTTGAAAATTATTTGTAACCGCTACTGAATAAAACTCTGAAACAGAGTTGTTTCCTTTTAAAATGGTACTTGGATATTTCCACGTAACTGCCGAACCAGTTTCAACTTGTGTCCACAAAATTTTTGAGCCATTACCTTTACATAATCCACGTTTTGTTACAAAATTATAAATTCCCCCTTTTCCTTCTTTATTGCCAGGATACCAATTTTGCACGGTAGAATATTTAATTTCGGCATTGTCAAGAGCAATAAGTTCAACAACTGCTGCGTGTAATTGATTTTCGTCTCGCATTGGAGCTGTGCAGCCTTCGAGATAACTTACATAGGAATTATCTTCGGCAATAATAAGCGTGCGTTCAAATTGCCCTGTATTAATTGCATTAATACGAAAATAGGTTGAAAGCTCCATAGGGCAACGAACATTTTTAGGTATATACACAAATGAACCATCGCTAAATACAGCAGAATTAAGAGCTGCGTAATAATTGTCGGTATATGGAACCACAGATCCTAAATATTTTTTAACTAAATCAGGATAATCGCGTGCAGCTTCGCTAAATGAACAAAATAAAATGCCCATTTTTTCAAGTTTGTCGCGAAATTGAGTATGTACCGATACGCTATCTATAACTGCGTCAACAGCAACTCCTGCTAAAATTTTTTGTTCTTCGAGCGGAATACCTAATTTATTAAATGTTTCAAGAATTTCAGGTTCAACCTCATCTAAACTTTCATATTTTGCCTTGTCACTTGGTTGAGCGTAATAACTAATGCTTTGATAATCAATAGGAGGGAGGTTGATGTGTGCCCATGAAGGGTGTTCCATTTTTAGCCAATGCCTATAAGCCTTGAGTCGCCATTCAAGTAAAAATTCAGGCTCTTCTTTTTTTGCAGAAATTTTACGAATTACATCTTCGTTTAATCCCGGAGGAAAAACTTCTGATTTTAAATCTGATGAAAAACCATATTTTTATTCACTCTTCTCTAAATCATCAATTATTTTTTGGTCTTTCGACGTATTGTCCATTTTTTTAGTATTAAATAATTTTATGAAATGTAAAAATATAGATTAATCCAAAAGTGAATTAAAATCAATTTCTGTTTCTTGTATTTCAGAAATCAAACCATCTTCACATCGAAATGTTCGCGCTGGGTATTTTTTGACTAATTGATAGTTATGAGTAACTAAAAACACCGCACATTCCGTTTGTGCAATATGGTGCAAAAGTTTAAATATTTCTTCGGAACTTTCAGGGTCAAGATTTCCTGTAGGTTCATCAGCCAAAATAATTTCAGGATTGTTTAATAACGATCGTGCAATTACAACTCTTTGTTGCTCTCCACCAGATAGTTGATGAGGCATTTTTAATTGTGTTCCTAATAAATTAACTTGTGCAAGCACCTCTTCGACACGTGCCAACATTATTTTATTTTTTTTCCAGCCAGTTGCTTTTAACACAAATAATAAATTATCTTGTACCGACCGGTCGTTGAGTAATTGGAAGTCTTGAAAAATTACCGCCACTTTTCTTCGCAAATAAGGAATTTTAGAACGACGAATTTTTTGTAAATCAAATTCAGCCATAACACATTTTCCTGCAAGCGGAGGTATTTCTGCATACATAGTTTTTAATAAACTTGATTTACCAGATGCTGTTTTGCCAATTAAATACACTAACTCCCCAGCCTTAACCGATAAAGTAACTGAGTGTAATAGAGGTTCTTGCGTATAATAGCCAACATCAACGGAATCAAAGAATATTTTCACTGTATCTGTCATGTTTTTGTCTTTGTATATTTTTATTGAACAAAGATATTATATTACGGTAATTTATAGAACTTGATACGAGTTTTTTTGCATTTCTCTTAAAAACGCACATTACATTTCGCTTTATTTTATCCCATGCGATTTTTATAATCAAGATAGGTAAAATCCCGCACACATTCTTTTGTTCCATTTGTGTGCAGTATATATATTGATGGATGATGAACTCCATTAAACATAGTGGTTTTAACCATAGTATAATGCATCATATCTTCAAAAATGATAGTATCTCCAGGATGTAATTTTGATGAAAAATAATATGGGTCAAGAAAATCACCAGCTAAACATGTTTGTCCGCCTAAGCGATATGCAAACAATCCTTCTTTATATTCTTGTTCTGCTCCCGTTACTGTTGGTCGGTAAGGCATTTCGAGTGTGTCGGGCATGTGAGCTGCAAACGAAACATCAAGTATTGCGGTTGCTGTGCTCCCATACGAAACAATATCTAACACCTGTGCTTTTAAAACTCCCGTTTGCCACACAACAGCTCCGCCGGGCTCAAGAATAATATCTACATTGTGTTTTAGTTTAAATGATTTGAGCAAACTAATAAGATGCTCAACATTATAGTCCTTATGCGTAATTAAATGTCCACCCCCCATATTTATCCATGAAATTTGAGAAAGGAGGTGTCCAAAATTTTTTTCAAATGATTGAAGAACTTTTTCGAGTGAGTATGAATTAGATTCACATAAAGCATGAAAATGTAATCCTGTAATTCCATCGGGTATTTTATGTAATTCTTTGGCAGGTATTCCTAAGCGAGAGTCAGGAGAACACGGATTATACATTTCTGTTGCGATATCACTGTATCCTGGGTTAACTCGTAATGCCATTTGAACATTATGGCTGTTGCAAATGTTTTTGTATAACTCATATTGAATAAGCGAGTTAAAAGAAATATGACTGCTTTGCTCGGCAATTTCTTTTATTTGATGAGGTGCATAGGCCGGTGCGTATGTATGTGCTTTGCTTCCCATATATTCATTACACAAACGCACTTCGTTGAGCGAACTTGCGGTGGCTCCTTGCAAATAGGTCCGAATACGCGGAAATGATTTCCATAATGCATATCCTTTTAGGGCAAGAATTATAGAGCAGTCAGCTTTTTGCATTACATACGAAAGAAGTTCTAAATTTTTTATTAGTTTTTCTTCTTCAAGAATAAATGCAGGGCTGGGGATTGAATCAAAATCATGTAACATGGTTTAATATTCAAATTCTAAATCAATATTTTCTTTAATTTCCCATGGTAAACCATATGTTCCGATTTTCTCCATAAACGGGTCAGGATTAAACTCTTCCACATTAAAAACTCCTGGTTTTTTCCATTTTCCTGTAATAAGCATTAGCGCTCCAAGCATTGCAGGCACCCCAGTTGTATATGACACTCCTTGTGCTCCTGTTTCGTCAAACGCAGCTTGATGACTGCAATTGTTCCATATATATATTGTTTTGCTTTTGCCATTTTTAACACCTTTTATACGGCAACCAATTGATGTTTCGCCAGTATAATTTTCTCCTAATGTTTCGGGTTTTGGCAGTGTTTCTTTTAAAAATTGAAGAGGCACAATTTCCACTCCTTTGTACATAATAGGCTCTATACTTGCCATTCCAATATTTTGAATTACTCGTAAGTGAGTAAGATATTCATCGCTAAATGTCATCCAAAAGCGAGCTTGCTTTAAGGTAGGAAAATTTTTTACAAGTGATTCTAATTCCTCGTGATACATGAGATATGAATTTCGCACCCCAATGTTTGGATATGTTAACGGACGCATAATTTCGTGCGGTTTTGTTTCAACCCATGCATCGTTTTTCCAATATTTA
Organism: Bacteroidales bacterium; assembly: GCA_012519815.1. GTDB lineage: Bacteria > Bacteroidota > Bacteroidia > Bacteroidales > UBA1715 > JAQICB01. The sequence goes on along the minus strand of JAAYPM010000075.1, from coordinate 23,053 downwards.
CCATTTTGTGTGATTTCGCGAATATTAATTTCGGGATTAAAATTTGTTGCAAATGCTTTTCCATGATCTCCACCATTACAATCAACAATGTCAAGATAATGAATTTCATCAAAATAATGTTTTGCAGCATATGCTGTGTATATTTGAGTTTGTCCGGGATCAAAACCGCAACCAAGAATAGCTGTGAGTTCTTTTTCTTTAAATTTATCAAAATATGCCCATTGCCAGCTGTATTCAAATTTTGCTTCATCTTTTGGTTCATAATTGGCTGTGTCTAAATAATGTACGCCAGTCTCTAAGCAAGCATCCATAATAAGCAAATCTTGATATGGCAATGCTACATTAATTACTAATTCGGGTTTAAAACTACGAATGAGAGCTACAAGTTCAGCTGTATTTTCGGCATCAACTTGTGCTGTTTTAATAGTTTGTGTTGTAATAGAATTTGCAATTTCGTCGCATTTTGATTTTGTGCGACTTGCAAGCATTATTTCACTAAAAACTTCAGGTACTTGTGCGCATTTATGAGCAACAACTCGTCCCACTCCGCCAGCACCAATAATTAAAACTTTTGCCATAATTTGTTCTATTTAAAATTTACCGCTAAACTACTATTTTTTTTTATTTCTTATAATGTTTGTTTTGTAAAAGTAACATTACATTAATTACGATTTTTTTGCATTAAATATTCTGCAATTTCCCAATCTAATTCGGTATCAATATCTATTGAATACTCATCAGGCATACAATATTTTATTCGTTTAGAGCATGCCGTAAGACCTTTGTTTTGAATTGATTGTGCATTTATAATATATATAGCCCCATTATATTCATAATGCAATTCACTGTCTTGTCTTCGTGTTGTGTGTGTGTGTTGTATATTTTCAAGAAAGCCTTGTTTGTTTTCTTTGCACAGTAAATGTGTGGTAGTATTTTTTTTAACCGACACAATCATGTCAATACTGTCTGAATATAAAGCGAATGCTTCTTGTATATGCGTTGTTTTTCTAAGTGGCGAAGTTACTTGTAATACTATTACAACATCATATTTTTTTCCTTTTTTTGCATAAAAATCAAGTGCATGCAATATAACATCTTCTGTTGTTGCAGTATCGTTTGCTAAGTGTTCGGGGCGAATAAATGGAACCGAAATTCCATATTGTTGTGCAATTGAAATAATTGCAGGGTCATTGGTAGAAACACAAATATTGTGAGGATTTGCAATTTCTAATGCCTGTTCAAGTGTGTATGACACAAGTGGGTTACCAGCTAATAACTTGCTGTTTTTATGAGGTATTCCTTTGCTTCCTTCACGTGCTGGAATGAGCACAAGTGCGGTGTGTTTTTTTGTCATATAATTACGATATATGTTTTACTAATTCTTGTGCTTTTTGATAATCTTGGTGCGATCCAATATCTTTCCAATAACCAACTATAGGAAATCGAATAATATTTTTTTTATGAGAAAGCAATAGCTCAATAAAATCGGTAGCATTAAAAAACGTATGTTTTGGAATTAAACGTAATAATTCTTTTTTTATAAGATACATGCCCGCATTTGAATAATAATTATACGTTGGTTTTTCTGTAATTCCCTGAATGTTTTGTCCTTCAACATCAAAAATACCAAATGGAATAGAAACCGAATAGGGAACAGCTGCCACAGACATATCAGCATTGTTTTCTATAAAATGCATATAAAAATCTTCATAATTAATATTGGTAAACAAATCAGAATTCATAATTAAAACAGTATCATTATAAAACGTATCAATACACGATACAGAACCTATAGTTCCAAGAAATTCTGGTTCGCGAACACAATGTACTTTTATCGTGTCTCGAGGTGTTGTAAAATGATGTTCAATCTGTTCTTTTAGATAATTTACTGTTACCGAAATATGTTCTATTCCATATGAAATAAGTCTATCAACATTGTGGTCAATAATGGTTTTATCTCCAATTTTTAAAAGAGGTTTAGGAGTATGTTCTGTGAGTGGACGTAGTCGTTCTCCCTTGCCTCCAGCCATAAGTACCGCATCTATGGGTAAAATTGAATGTTTCTTTTTAAGGTTATATAGAGAAATTATTTTTCCATCATCATCAATACAAGGCAAAAGAACAATTCCTTTTTCTTTTAACATTTGTATTCGTTTTATGTCAATAGATTGATTTTTAACATATTGAAAATTCTTTTGCATTGCTGTTTGAACAGAATCTTCAAGTTTTCCGTTTGCAATTAACGTACGTCGAATATCCCCATCAGTAATAGTTCCTATTACTCGTGTGTTATTATCAACCACAAAGAGCGTAAGCGCTTGTGTGTAAATTTTATTAATAGCACGTAATGCATCACGAATAGTGCTTGTGTGAGGAATGATATAGTTAGAGTAATCTTTCATATTATATAGTATAAAACGATTTTGAATTATGCAGATTTTGCATGGCAGTAGTAATGGTAGAAAAAATAGCTTGTGCTGTATTTTCTTTGTCGTATGGATTTACAGTTTGTTTTGCAAGGGATTTATATTCAGGCGACAATGCATTTTGAATAGCAGTATATATTGATTCTGTATTTGTATCACAATGCATAATGCTTGTTGCACCTATTCTTCCTTTTTGTCGAGAACCAATATTTACCGTAGGTATTCCAAAAGATGGAGCTTCAATAATGCCACTTGAAGAATTACCAACCACAGCTCCAATATATTGAAGAGTAGATAAATAACGAATCATACCTAACGATTGAACAACAAGAGAGCGGTGTGCGTGTTTTTTTGCAAATAAAATAATTGCATCACGAATACTACTATGTTCAGCATCAGAATTAGGAAAGGTAAAAATAATGCGAACTGTTTTAAGTTTTTCAAGAGCATCAAGCAAAGCTTGTATTTGTTGGTGTGCAGATAATGGCTCACGCGTTACAGGGTGATAGGTTACCACTATTGTTTGTGGAGTTAATTCAAAAGACAACATTTTTTCGAGTTCCTGTTTTGATAGCAATGTTGTTTTTTTACTATTTTCAACTCCTAATGAACCAACATAAAACACAGTATCTGGATGTTCGCCAAGTTGAATTACCCGTTTCCTATACAATTCTGTTGCGGTAAAATGAAGATTACTCATTTTTGTAATTGCATGTCGAATTGAATCATCAATTGCACCTTCTGTTATTTCGCCACCATGAATATGTGCAATTGGTATTGAAAATAATAAGGCAGCAGAAACGGCAGCAAGCATTTCATATCTATCACCTAATACAATTATAATATCTGGCTGTAAATCGGTAAATGCATCTGCAAAACCAGATAGTGCTTGCCCCATTGAATGTACAATAGCATGTGGGCTATCTGAAGAGGCATTCATATACACTTTTTTGTGAATGATAAATCCGTCGTTTTCAATTTCTTGATAGGTGTTCCCATGCTCTTTGGAAAGGTGCATATTAGTAACAATAAGCTGTAATTCTGCTGTTTTGCTATCGCGAATTAGTTGCATAACACCACTTAACAAGCCGTATTCAGCACGAGTTCCGGTAATTACACACAATTTTTTCATAGTATAATTAATTCATCAGGATTAAAATCTTGAGGTGCACGTTTCCCTATAACTTCATTCCATTTCATAGGCGATATTCCTGAACCTGGACGCTTTGTTGTTATATTGTTTTCGGTAAAAATATCGTTTTTTTGTATGTATTGTGCTGCAACAATACTTTTTCTTGCAGCATGTTTGTTTTTTGATTCAGTAGCAGTTATTATTTTTTTATTGCTTCCTAATGCAATTTCAATATTTCTAATAGCCCGAACCATTGCATGTAATTCATCTGGTTCAATAGAAACTGCATGGTCAGGACCATACATTGTTTTATCAAGCGTAATATGTTTTTCAATTACACATGCACCCATTGCCACGGCGGCTAAAGATACCTCAATGCCAAGTGTGTGGTCTGAATATCCTACCGATACCCCAAAATGATTTGCAATTGATTGCATTGCTCGTAAATTTACTTCGTTAAAAGGCGTTGGATATGCCGTTGTGCAATGCAAAAGTGTTATATGTTTTTTTGAAACGCCGTGTGAAATAAGAAGGTGTAATGCATTTTCAATATCGTGCATAGTACACATGCCCGTTGACATAATAATGGGCTGTTTTTGTTGCGCTATTTTTATAAGATACGGTGCATTTGTTATTTCTCCCGATGGAATTTTCCATACATTTACTTGAAGTTCGGCTAAAAAATCAATACTTTCTAAATCAAATGCAGTTGATAAAAATTGAATGTGTTGTGAATCGCAATATGCTTTGAGTTCATAATGCTGCTTTTTGCTTAATTCAAGTTTTGCAAGCATTTCGTCTTGTGATTGTGTTTTTGTTTGATTTTTTTGATATTCTGCCTGTTCTGTGTTTTTTGAAACAAGTTTATTGGTATTAAATGTCTGAAATTTGATATAGTCAACACCCGCCGCAACAGCAACATCAACAAGTTGTTTTGCTATTTTTAGAGAGCCATTATGGTTTACTCCTGCTTCGGCAATAATAATGGTGTTTTGCATAGTTATCTTATTTTTTTAGCGGGATTTCCAACATATACTCCTTGTGAAGTAATAGTTTGCAACACAACAGCACCTGCACCAATTATTGTATGTGTAGGAATTGTAACAGCTTGTGCTATCACAGATTGACTTCCAATAAATGAAAAATCTCCAACGTTGCTTCCTCCATTTATCATAGCTCCCGTAGAAACATGACAAAAATTACCGATTGTTACCTCATGTTCTATATTTGCAAAGGTGTTTATGATACATGAATTTCCTATTGTAACATCGGCATTTACTACAGCATTATGCATAATAATAGTGTTTTCACCTATGCGAGCATATCGAGAAACATGTGCGGTTTTTGCACATATTGTGGCAAATGAGCCATCTGCTTCAAGAACTTTATTATACAGTTGCAAACGTAATGTGGCATGAACAATTTGCCCAATACTTATAAAAAACAATACTCCTTTTTGTGCATATTTTGGAATATCATCATCTGTTCCAATAACTGAATACCCACATACCGATTTTCCAACAAGATGAGGAAGGTCAAGAATTCCAAGAATTTCATATAATTCCGTTGATTCTATTACATCAATACATGATTTACTATGACCACCAGCTCCTATAAGTATGAGTTTTTGTTTCATAATCGCACACTACTTGGAATATTTACTAATCGTTTTTCAATATCGTTTGATACAGAAAGTCCATCTGTTTGACAATGTGCAAACATAGGTAATCTATTCATTAATGTCCATGCAGGACGTGTCATAACACCGTTTTTATTACTATATTCTAAAAATTCTTTTTGATATGTAGCATTTGCAAATAAAATTGCATGAAGCCAATAGTTTGATTTGCAATCATTTGGCTCGCTAAAAAACGTGATGTCAGGAATTGTTTCAAAAAACGTTTTATATGCATGTGCAGTCTCTCGTTTATTTGCAATATACATAGCAAGATTTTCCATTTGTGCACACCCTAATGCCGCATTTATATTTGGCATACGATAATTAAATCCAATAGCATCGTGAGTAAATTCCCATGCATGTGGAACTTTTGCTTGCGTACTTAAATGTTTTGCGATTACTCCAATATCTGCATCGTTGCATAATAACATGCCTCCACCACCAGTGGTAATTGTTTTATTTCCATTAAAACTAAGAATACCTATTTTACCAAATGTACCAGTATGTTTATTTTTATAAAAACTTCCTAAACTTTCCGCAGCATCTTCAATTACATCAATACAAAATTCATTACAAATCTGTATAATTTGATCAATTTTAACAGGATGTCCAAATGTATGCATTGGAACGCATGCTTTAATAATTTTTCCTGTTGATGTATTTACACACGCACCTTTTACCATGTGAGTATGTGTTTCTAACCACTTACGGAGAGCTGTCGGCGACATTCCTAAGGTGTCTGCGTCAATATCAATAAAAACAGGCTGTGCTCCAGTATATGCAATTGCGTTACAAGTAGCAATAAACGTAAATGCTTGTGTTAAAACTTCATGTTCTTGTTTTACCCCACATATATGCAATGCAAGATAGAGAGCATTTGTACCATTTACACACACTACTGCTTTTTGTGTACCTGTATAATCCTCAATCATACGCTCAAATGTATCAACAAAACTCCCTACACTCGAAACATAGGAAGAATGAATACATTCTTCTAAGTATTTTTTTTCGTTTCCTATAAAAACGGGAGCGTGCAGAGGAATATATTCCTTTGTGTTATAAAGATTTTGTATGAAATTAATTATTGATTTATACATTGTAAATATCTGCCTTATATTTTTTTAAATTTTCCGGGAGCGAAAACCATTGTATTGTTTCGTGTAAGCCTTGTTCAAGAGAATATTTTGGAGTAAATCCTGTTAGTTTTTTAATTTTTTCATTATTGCCTAATAACCGAAATACCTCAGAGTTTTTTGGTCGAATTCGTGCCTTGTCTTCTATAAACCTTACATCGGCATTCATAATGTGAGCAATGCGTAAAAGGGTATCGTGCATTGAAATTTCTTTGCCCGTGCAAATATTTACTTCTTCGCCAATAGCGGCTTCACATTGTGCTAATTCAATAAATCCCCGACAAGTGTCAAGTACATAATTAAAATCGCGTGTGGGAGTTACATCACCCACCTTTATTTCTTTTATACCGCTTGCTATTTGTGAAATTATAGTTGGAATTATGGCTCGTGCCGATTGTCGCGGTCCGTAGGTATTAAACGGACGAACAATAGTAACCGGAAGATTAAACGCATGATAAAAACTTAAGGCAATTGCATCGGCACCAATTTTTGAAGCAGAATAAGGGGATTGTGGTTGTTTTGGGTGATTTTCATCAATAGGAACATATTGTGCTGTGCCATATACTTCTGATGTTGAGGTAATAAGAACTCTTTTAACATTCTGTTCTTTTGCCGCTTGACAAATAGTCAATGTACCCGAAATGTTTGTTGCTACATAACTATCGGGAGCAATATATGAATACGGAATAGCAATTAATGCTGCTAAATGAAACACGGTATCAATAGAAGCCATGCTGTGTTTGCAAAAATATGGGTCGCGAATATCACCCGAAATAATTTCAAGATTTTTATGGCGTATATCTTGCAACCAGCCCCAATCATTAAATGAATTGTAATATGCAAGTGCTCGTACAAAAAATCCTTGTTCTAAAAGCATTTCTGTAAGATGTGATCCAATAAATCCATCGGCTCCAGTAACTAACACATGTTTCATATAAACTATGTATGTTTATTAGTAAAAAATAAAAATATCAGTATGTTTTCAAAAATACTACTTATTTATTTCACTGACGAAAAATTCTGATTAGTTTTCGCATTTTAATTAGTTTTTTTCTTTTTTTACAATACTCTTCTAATTTTTTTGTATATTTATCCTGAAAATAAACATTACATGAAATTTCAAAATAATAAATCGATATCATATCTTGAATTAGTTTCAAATCCGCTATGTGTAGCAGGTGTTTCTACTCGAAATGGTGGATGTAGCAAAGGAAATTTTTATAGTTTAAATGTTGGAAGAAATACCGCCGATTCAATAGAGCGAGTGCAAAAAAACCGAAATGCTTTATTTAACGCTGTGGCTCCTGGTTTCAAGGTTGTATATATGCAGCAAATGCATTCTGATATTGTTCATATGGTTGATGCTGATTTTACAAATAACACAGAAGGTGATGCGTTTTTTACTCAAGAACGAGGCATTTTACTTACAATTGCTACTGCCGACTGTGCTCCAATTGTAATTCATGATGAGGATTTTTCAATAATTGCAGCTATTCATTGTGGGTGGAGAGGTGCACAACAAAATATAATTCAAAAAACAATTGCACAACTTGGGGCATATGTAAATCCTGAATTATTAGTGGCTCATATTGGACCAATGATTCAGCAAGATTACTACGAAGTTGGTGCAGAATTTCTTGATATATTTCCCGAAGAATATTTTAAAACTTTACATGATAAATATTACCTTAATCTTAACACAATTGTTGAAGATGCTTTGGTAGGTTCTGATATAGGACGCATTGTAAATACACGAATTGGCACATTTTCGCAGCCCGATTACTTTTTTTCGTATCGCCGTGATGGTGAAACAGGACGAATGCTTACTTATATAGGTTTGTTGTGAAAATGTACATGAAAGATGTGATGTGGTGTAACGTAATACATAAAATAAAGATGGTTTTTATTGTTTTTGTATATATCAATAAATAAAAACACAATTTTTGTGAGTATATACACAAAAAATCATTAAAAAAAACCTATTTTTGCAGCAATATGCTTTTTTATATTTATTAATTTTAAATCAATATACAGATTATGGCGAATGTTTTTAGCTATTCAATTGGAAGGAAACTGATCATGAGTGCTTCTGGTGTGTTTCTTATTCTTTTTTTACTCGTTCACCTTACCGTTAATTCATTTTTACTGTTAGACCCACTTATGGGTACAAACGAGGGCGAAATGTTTAATGCTGGTGTTCATTTCATGGGGACAAATCCTATGATAAAAATTATAGAGCCAATTTTATTTGTTGGTTTTATAATACACATTGTGTATTCGTTAATTTTGACTTTGCAAAATATGCGAGCACGTGGGTCTGCAAAATACGCTTCGGGAAACAAAACTCCTGATGTTGAATGGGCATCAAAAAACATGTTTGTCTTAGGTATTGCATTAGTAGCTTTTTTAGTAATTCATTTAGCTCATTTTTGGACTCCTATGAAATTTACTGGAGACCCTTTATTAACAGATGCAACGTTTTCGTATTTTGGTGAAATAACCACAGGGCATAACGCATATGCTTTGGTTCATGCAACCTTTCAAATACCATGGGTTATAATTGCATATATTATAGGTGGTGTTGCTCTTGCATTTCATTTATCACACGGATTTTGGTCGGCATTTCATTCAGTTGGCTTTAGTAATAAAATATGGATTCCTCGTTTACAAAAAGCAAGTGTAATTATTGCTTGGGTAATTGGACTTGGCTTCTGTACTATTGCAATTGGGCAATATTTCTTTTTCCCTTTATCCTAAATCTTAGTTTCAGTTTTTTAAATAATTTGATAGTATGACTCAATTAAATAGTAAAATACCCGAAGGCACCATTGCCGAAAAATGGGATAATTATAAAAATAATCAAAAATTAGTAAATCCTGCAAATAAACGAAAACTTGATATTATTGTAGTAGGTTCAGGTTTGGCTGGTGGTGCAGCTGCAGCTTCTTTTGGAGAGCTTGGTTTTAATGTAAAATGTTTTGCCTATCAAGATAGCCCACGCCGTGCACACTCTATTGCAGCACAAGGTGGTATTAACGCAGCTAAAAATTACCCAAATGATGGCGATAGCGTTTTTCGTTTATTTTATGATACAGTAAAAGGAGGCGATTATCGTGCTCGCGAAGCAAATGTGTATCGTTTAGCTCAGGTAAGCAATAGTATTATTGACCAATGTGTGGCTCAAGGTGTGCCTTTTGCTCGTGATTATGGAGGTTTGCTTGATAATCGTTCGTTTGGAGGTGCTCAAGTTTCTCGTACGTTTTATGCAAAAGGACAAACAGGACAACAATTATTATTAGGTGCATATAGTGCTCTTAGCCGCCAAATTGGAAAAGGAACGGTTAAAATGTACACTCGTACCGAAATGATGGATATAATTGTTGTAGATGGTAAATGTAGAGGAATTGTTACACGAAACATGGTTACTGGTGAAATAGATGCACATTTTGGACATGCCGTGGTACTTGCTACTGGTGGATATGGAAATGTGTTTTTCTTGTCAACAAATGCTATGGGGTCAAATGGAAGTGCTATTTGGAAAGCATATAAACGTGGAGCACATTTTGCAAATCCTTGTTATGTACAAATTCACCCAACATGTATTCCTGTTCATGGCAAATTTCAATCTAAACTTACGCTTATGTCTGAATCACTACGTAACGACGGACGTGTGTGGACACCAAAGCGAAAAGAAGATGCGGAAGCTATTCGTGCAGGAAAATTAAAACCACAAGATATTCTTGATGAAAATCGTGATTTTTATCTTGAACGAAGATATCCCGCATTTGGTAATTTAGTGCCTCGTGATGTGGCTTCTCGTGCTGCAAAAGAACGATGCGATGCAGGATTTGGTGTTGAAAGTGGTGATGCTGTATATCTTGATTTTAAATATGCAATAGAGCGTCTTGGACGAGATGTTGTGGAGGCTCGATACGGAAACTTATTTCAAATGTATGAAAAAATTACCGACCAAAATCCGTATGAAACACCTATGATGATTTATCCTGCTATACATTATACTATGGGTGGTATTTGGGTTGATTATGAACTGCAAACAACTATACCAGGTTTATTTGCAGCTGGTGAAGCTAATTTTTCTGACCATGGAGCAAACCGATTAGGTGCATCTGCTCTTATGCAAGGATTGGCTGATGGCTATTTTGTGTTGCCATATACTATCCAAAATTATTTAGCTGATGAAATTCATACACCTCGCATGGAAGTACAATCGGAACCGTTTGTAAATGCAGTAAATGAGGTTAAAAATCATCTTAATTCATTAATGAGTATTAAGGGAACAAAATCTGTAGATACTTTCCACAAAAAACTTGGACAAATTATGTGGGAGCATGTTGGTATGGCTCGTAATAAAGCGGGACTTGAAACTGCAATTACAGAATTACAAAAATTACGTGAGGAATTTTGGAAAGATGTTAAAATCCCCGGTTCTGCCGATGAACTTAATCAAGAACTTGAAAAAGCTAACCGTGTTGCCGATTATCTTGAACTTGGCGAACTTATGGCTCGCGATGCTCTTCATAGAGAAGAATCATGTGGTGGGCATTTCCGTGTGGAACATCAAACTGAAGAGGGTGAAGCTTTACGAGATGATAAAAAATTTGCGTATGCAGGTGTATGGGAATTTACTGATGTTGATAAAGAACCAAAATTTCATAAAGAACCTCTTACGTTTGAATATTGTAAACTTAACCAACGTAACTATAAATAATTGAGTCAATAATGTTCTTACATGAACAATAAAGAATATAACAATGGATGAAAAAAAAGGACTAAATCTCACTATTAAAGTGTGGCGACAAAAAGGACCAAAAGAAAAAGGTCACTTTGAAACATATTCATTACAAGACATATCTCCTGATAGCTCGTTTCTTGAAATGATGGATGTTCTTAATGAACAATTGGTTGCAAAAGATGAAATGCCTATAGCATTTGACCATGACTGCCGCGAGGGTATTTGTGGCATGTGTAATTTGTATATAAATGGACATGCACACGGGCCTGATGAAGATGTTACTACCTGCCAATTGCATATGCGAAAATTTAAAGATGGTGAAACAATTACTATTGAACCATGGCGTTCGGCAGGGTTTCCTGTAATTAAAGATTTAATTGTTGATAGAAGTGCGTTTGATAAAATTATGGCAGCAGGAGGATTTGTTTCGGTAAACACTGGTGGTGTGCCCGATGCAAATGCAATACCTATTTCAAAAGAACATGCTGATGAGGCTATGGACGCGGCTTCGTGTATTGGATGTGGGGCTTGCGTGGCTACTTGTAAAAATGGTTCGGCAATGTTGTTTGTGGCTGCAAAAGTTTCACAATTAGCGTTGTTGCCACAAGGCAAAGTAGAAGCGGCTCGACGGGCAAAAGCTATGGTTGCAAAAATGGATGAACTTGGATTTGGAAATTGTACCAATACTGGTGCTTGCGAGGTTGAATGTCCAAAAGGTGTTTCTATTGCAAATATTGCACGATTGAATCGTGAGTTTTTAGTTGCAAAATTACAAGATTAAATATTTGTGTTTCAGATATCTGAAACACTCTATGTTTGCAATATTGGTCCCGTAGTTCAACGGATAGAATAGTTGTTTCCTAAACAATTGATCCAGGTTCGATTCCCGGCGGGACTACGATATACATACAGTGTTGGTTTTATTATGCTTTTTAGCACGCTGCCGTTTTGTGAGTTATGTAACTAAATAAATAAAAATGAACCGGTATTGTAAACATATATTTTTTAGTTTTTTAGTTTTCTTCTTTTGTGCAGCACATAGTGGTAGTTCTCAGGAAATTACGTTTGAGAATATTACTTTAAAAGACGGCTTGCCCAGCCCAAATATTACTGCTATTTTTAAAGATTCATATGGTTTCATGTGGTTTGGAACCTTAGATGGATTTTTATTTCGATATAATGGCTACGACTTTACAAGTTTTTCTATTACATCAAATAATATTGTATTGTCAGGAACTGGAATTTCTGCACTTTCTGAATTGCCCGATGGTTCAATTGTGGTTGGAACAGAATGTGCCGGCTTATGGATTTTAGACCGTTTTACCGAAACATTTACGGTATATAGAACAGATCAAAACAACAATCAAAGCATCTCAAATAATTGTATTTTAGATATTTTTAAAGATTCAGATTCTACATTTTGGATTGGTACACGCGATGGTGCTAATATTTTTAATCCTGTATTACAAACATTTACACGAATATATCCTTTAAATCCTAAAAATGATATAAATGCAATTTCGGGATTTACGCAAGATGAAACGGGAATAATATGGATGTTTTGTGCAGGAACAAATAAGTTTGTCTCTTATAATAAAGAAACAGAGCATGTTACCGAACATGTGTATTTAAAAGATTTTACGAAAGATATAAAATGGCGAGGAGGAAAAATCTTATATTATGATAATAAAATTTGGTTAGCAACAAAATTTAATGGCTTGTTTTATTATGATATAACCTTAAATAAAACCTTTCAGTATTCTTTAAAAAACACTCATATAAAAGATGTTACCGAAATTCATTTAGTGCATCATGATTCGCAAACATATTTGTGGGTAGGAACCGACGGAGGAGGAATTAGAATTATACATCCACAAACTTTAGAACAACAAGTTGTAATGCATACTGCCACAATTGGTGCATTGTCGGGAAATGGAATTATTTCAATGTATGTTGATGATGAGCAAAATGTTTGGATAGGAAATTATGCTTCGGGTATAGATATATATATTAAAAGAAAAAATATATTTACAACCTATACCGCACACTCAAATAAACCGCACCAACTTTCAAGTAAATCTGTTTTATCTATAACAAAATTACATAACGATTTACTTTTAATTGGCACCGATGGTGGTGGATTTCAGCTGTTTGACACAAAAAATAACACAATTATAAAAACGGTTCGGGGCTTGGCGAGGGAGCGGATTTTTAGTACTACCTTTGATACGAAGCACGAATGTTCAAATTTACGAAAAAGTTTGATACGAAGCACGAAACCCGCTCTCTTGCAAAACCCTTGTTATCGGTAGTGGCAATTATTCGGTCGTTTGTTGTGCGTTGGATTGGTGGCTCTTTTGCATTTTTTGTTTGGCTTTGTGCGGTTGGAAAAATGCAAATGTGCTACCAAAAGCGTTGGATTAGTTCTGTCCATTAATTTTGTTTTTTGTCAGTTGATAAATACCTGCTTTTAAAACCTGCCAACAGATTTTTGCAGTATGTTCGTCAGGATTAAACCTTGAACTTACTTGTTCGTATGGGTGGATATAATTTCTAAAATTTCGTAATGAATGACTAAAGCTTTTCACATCTTCTTTAAGCAAACCAAGTTCGTGAGCTGTGTCAATAAAGTTACTTAGTGTCCACTCGTGATATGGTTTTACTTTTCCCTCTTTGTCTTTTGGCGATGTTTTGGCTTGGTTAAATTCTTTTGGAAATTTTGAAGCTATACCTAACAATATTCCTTCTAAAGTACTTCCTGATAAAAAAATCACTGATAGAGGTGCTTTGTTATTCAAGCATATTTTAATCTCTTCAAACCTAAGATTAAGAGTTTCGGTTATGATTGTGTCCAAACCTAATTTGTCTAATGAAATTTCGCTAAACTCTTTTTTGAGAAAATCATCTTCTTTAACTTCTACTTTTTCTTCAAAATCAATTTTTCCTGCTTTGGTAAATGTAATTTCCTTTCCGCTTCTAATTACTTGCCAACCATCAAAAGCAAGATATTGATTAAATTCTTTTAGAAACTTGTCAAGTTCTGCAAAACGTCCAATAAAATTTACAGGTGCGAAAAGTTCACGAATACATTTATCAAGTTCAGGTGTTCCGTTGATTTTTGAAAGCTTCTCATCAGTATAAATCCAACGAGAAGGAAAGCCTCCGCCTCTGTTATAAGTGTCGTTTGAACCAAAATTATTGAAAAACTCAACGAGTTTAGGTCCCGAACGATATTCTGTTTCTTCGTTAATAAGATTTCTTAATTTCTCTAATGTCTTTTGTTGTAATAGCATTTATTCATTTTTTACTTCGCCATTGCATAATACTTTGCTCGTTCTTCTTTGAAAAGTCGTAATTGCTCAACGTGCTCTTTGTACAATTTATGCATTCCGTTTTTTGATGTTTCTTGTTCGGGAAATGTTAAAGAAAAAGCGTCAGCATCATTTGTATGAATTGCAGTTTTAGGAACAACTTCTTTAATTTTTTCTAATGCACTCAAATAATATGTTTCGCTGATTTCACAAGCGGTTAAACTTAATCCTGCATTGTAACAAGCAATCGCAATCGTTCCGCTTCCCAAATGTGTGTCTAAAATTTTGTCGCCTTGATTGGCGTACATTTTCAAAAGCCATTCGTAAAGCTCAACAGGTTTTTGTGTCGGGTGGATTTTGTTTCTGTTCTTTCTAACGCTGAACTCAAAAATTTTTGATGGCTTGTCAAGTGAACTCCAAGCCATTTCAGCCATTGAAAAATTATTTAATGTTTCAGGTTGTTTTTTATCCCAAATGATAAACCCTTTGTTGTATGGACTTCTTGCCCAAAGTTGTCCGAAATAATTTCCTCCCCAAATAATTTGATTTTTTGAAACACGAAACAGTTCATTAAAATACTCGTCATCGGGTTTTACATCCCATTGACTGTATTCGTCCATATTAAATTTATGGTCTCCGCCTCGTTTGGTTTTATTTAAAATTCCGTAAGGTGGGTCAACGATTGCAAGGTCAAAATAATTGTCAGGATACCTTGCCATTAAATTCATATTGTCTTCTCTTGTAATTGTAATCATAGCAAGTTTATTTTTGGGTTGCGAACCTTGAAATCGTTAAATCTGAAATGTTTTTACTGATGTCTTTTCCAAGATTATTGACGATAATGCTATCAAAATCTTCGTAGTCTATTTCTCGTATATCATTGTCAATACAGTTGTACAAATACTCGGAAAAAGTATTTGCCCTAATAATTACGATTGGACTTGTACGAATATCTTGAAGAACGGCAGGTACATATCTTGGCGTTACAACGATTGTGTAAGCTCCACCAATTTTTTCACGGTGTCCTGCTAATCTTCCTGCATTTATGCCTGAAAGTTTGTTTTTGGTTGATTTGGCTTCAACAGTAAATTTCTTCTTTCTTGGAATGTATAAACACTCTAAATCGGTGTTTCCTGCTCCGCTAATTTTATTTGCTTCTACGTTGTAGAACATATTGAAGCCGTCTGCCAAAGCATCTTCAAAAAGATAGGCTTCCGCTCCGTCATTATTGTTTGCGTATTGTTCAATAAGTTTTGGAAGATTAAGCAATTCAAATTTAAAATCGTCAATGGCTTCGCCAATTTCAACCAAAAGTGTTTTTGGATAGAAACTGTAAATTTCTTTGATAACGTCCAACTTCAAGCGTTCGGGGTCGTTGAGCAATAAAGGTTTCTCTAAAAACGAATATTCATTTTCTAATTGTTCAATTAACGATTTCAAATTTTCAGGAATTGAAACTTCGTTTCGTGTTATTTTTCGGAAAGTGTTTGTGTTGCCGTGTTGCAATTTGGTAATCACAACACCGTCTTTTTTGTTCAAAACACCTGCACTTTCAAACAAATTTGAAACGTAATAATCCCATTCGTAAGCCGAATTTACTAATGCGTGTCTGTCTTCTTGAAATTTTTGAGCAAGTTCATCATCAGAAAGTTTGCGTAATTCTAATAATTCGTTTACTAATTCTTTGTAAGTTGTTTTGGTTGCTTCTTTCAGAAAAACAATCGAATAAGCCACTTCAAAAGCGTAAAGTTTATTTGAAAGTTTTGGCTCTGAAAGTAATTTGTAAATCAACCGAAACGGATAAAGCTGAAATTCGCTATCTGTCCCGCTATGTGGGTGTTGATATTGAACAGCCCAAAGCATTGTAAGAAATATTTTAGCCGTTTTCTCTTTATCTTCAACGTGTTTCAAAAACAAGTTGCCAAGTGGACTAAATAAAAACCTGTCTTGTCCTTCAACTTTGGCTTGATAGCCAAACATATAATATGAAAGCTGATTAATTTTATGATTTATCGCATCAAGCGGTAATTCGGGATTTCGCTCGCTGTACAATCCCAATTCACGCAATTTTAAATTTAACTGCGTTTTTTCGTCTGTTGAAATTCCTGTTTTCGTGTACGACTTTAAAAATTCAGCAACCACACAAAGTTTATCAAAATCTCTTGTGTGTCTGTATAAAATCCACTTCTTACTATCAATCCTTAAAGTCATATTATTTGTTTATTTGGGCAACAATCTTTTTAACAAGTAAAGGCGGAATACATTCCCCAATACATTTTCGGATAAGTAATTCGGGTGTATTGTCGGGAATGTTCCAATCTTGTGGCAAAGACGACAACAACATCAACTCTAACGGTGTCAAAACTCTTGCATCAGAATACGTTCCGTTTTTCAATTTTCTGCCCGGGTGCACGTTGAGTTGCGAACTGATTGCATCATTTCGCATTGTAATTGTTGGTGCAGGCTCGTCCCAATTAATTCGTCTGTACGATGTATTATAGCTTTTTATTTTTTCTCCGTTTGGTTTTACAGGGAAATATTTCTTGTTTTTAAACGCAGTTTGTCCTGTTGGTGTGTGCTTCATCCATTGAACGTGTCTGTCCGAATGTTTTCGGGCAAAGTGCCATTTTACATTTGATTTTTCTCCTGCTTCAATACTTGGTAAAAAGCCGATTTTTTCTTCTACCGTTATTTGCTTTTCAGATTTTATGGGTTGTCCCCATTTTTTACCTTTTCGATACAATTTTATGATTGCTCTTGTTCGTCTTTGAGCAACGCCAAATTCCGCTGCGTCATAAACATTTGCTTCAATGTTGTATTCCTTGCCAAAAAGAAGATTTAAAATTTCAACGACTTTTAGTTGTTGATTTTCGTAGGGTAAAACTAATTTGAAAAATGTAGGAACATTTTCAATCAGCACAAAGTCAGGCGATTTTAGTTTGATAAAATCAATGATTTTGAAAACAAGATAATTTCTTTCGTCATTGAGCATTTGCTCAACACTTCTGTTTTTCCCTGCAACGCTCATTCCTTGACAAGGTGGCGATGCAATCAAAAAATCTAACTTTTCAGGTGTGATTTTTACAAGTTTTTTAAAAACATTTTCGTCCAAAATACTACCTGAAATCATTTTAGAATTTGGGTATAATGCCTGATACAAATCGGCTCTTTCTTGAACCAATTCGTTAGCGGCAACAATGTTTATTCCTACTTCATCAAAGTAAGTTTCCGCTATGCCTGCACTTGAAAATAATGATGCTCCTACCATAGTTAAAACTCAATTGTACCTTGTTGCGTTTTTATTGTTCTGAAATATTTTGCCTTTTCTTCGGCTGCTTTAAATATCGCTTTGGTTTCTTCTTGCGGATAAATCAGCTCTGCAATTTTCTCACTTAAATATTCGTGTTCTAATTTTTTCAAGTCAAGATTAAAAAAAGCTGAAAGTTTGGGCAATATTTCTTCGGGTACATTTCTTTTCCCATTTTCAATTTTTGAAAGTGTAGATTGGTCAATGTCCAATGCAGCCGCAAGTTTGGTCAAAGTCAAGCCGTTGTCAGACCTAAGTTTGTGAATGTATGCTCCAAATGTTTCTTTCATCTTCTTGAAATTTTTACCTTGACAATTTTAGCAAATTTAATCATTATGTTTCGATTGCCAAAATTTTTAGTTGAAATTCCTGTCAAAAAATGTTGGGGTGGTGGGTGGGCTTGGGAGCGTTGGAGCAAAATTAAATGTGGTGCAATGCGTTGGATTTGTGCGGTTGGTTGCACCTCTTTTAATTTTGCGAAGCGTTGGCAAAGTTTGTCCGTTGATGTTGTTTCGGAGCGGTCAAACGCCATTACCGATAACGGTTACATATCCGCAAGTAATTAAATCTGCACATGTTTTACAAAATGGCATTATTGCTATTGGAACATGGAGTGAAGGGCTGTTTTTATTTTCGCCTAATTTTACTTTGCTTAAACATTATAGTTCAACCAAGCCTTCTACTCCAGAAATGCGCATTACAAATGTGTGGACAATTGTGCAAGATACCACTGGTGCAGTATGGTTAGGTTCTTTAGGTACTGGATTAGATGTATATTTTCCTGATAAAGATGTGTTTCTTTATGATATTTTACAAGTACATAAAAAGGGTGAACCAAATAACATTATTAAATTATTTTGCGATTCTAAACATAGAATATGGGTGTGCCATGAATTTCATGGGGTGTTTGTGTTTGATTCAGGAAATTTTAACGAGTATAAAGAAATATGTTTTGATACCAAATCACATAATCCACAAATAATTCATGATATACACGAAGACGAAAAAGGGCAGTTATGGTTTGCTTCACGCTCGGGTAAAATTTTTCTTTTACAAGATTTTGAAACACAAACATTTCAAGAAATACCTTTGCAAATAAAAGAAAATACTGTGGCTAATGCTATTGTAAGCGATGCTTACGGCAATGTGTGGATTACAAGTAATTTGGGTGTATATGTATATAATATTGAAACAAATACTACAAAATTTTTTAATTCAAAAGATGGACTTCAAGAAGGTACATTTAATTGGAGTTCTATATTAAAAGATTCAGATGGTACTATTTATTTTGGTGGTATTAACGGCTTATCGTTTGTGAATCCTGCAAAATTAAAATCTAAAACTCCACCTAAAAAAACAATTATACAGTCTATACAAATTTTTGATAAAAAAATACAATTACACGAACCAACTAATGCCGCCACATATATTACTAAACCTGTGTATTTAACAGATACTATTGTTTTGCAACATTTTGATAATGTAATACATATAGAATTTGCTGCCTTAGATTTTATATCGGCAGATGCCATAAAATATCAATATAAATTACAAGGTTTTAACAAAACATGGTTTAATGCCGACGAGAATCAACGAATTGCAACATACACAAATCTATCTGACGGAACATATACATTTATGGTGCGAACTATGAATACCGACGGTTCCTGGCAAAATAATCAAACACAACTAACAATTATTGTATTGCCGCCTTGGTGGAAAACATGGTGGTTTAAAACAATAAATATTGTAAGTATTTTAACAATTATTATTCTTATATATGTTTTAAAAACACGTTCTATACGAAAAAGAAATGTGTATTTACAAAAACTTGTAGAAGAAAAAACCAAAGAATTAGCCCTTACAAATAAAGAATTATTTACTAAAAAAGAAGCGGTAATTGCACAAAACACACTATTAGTACAACAATCAGAAAATCTGCAAACAGCAAATAATGAACTTACAAAAACCAACAAAACAAAAGATAAATTGTTTTCTATTATTGCTCACGATTTAAAAAATCCATTTTCGGGTTTGTTGGGTTTTACCAAAATTTTATATGCAGATTTTAATAAAATTGATGATTCAGATAAATATCATTATACACATCTTGTACATGAATCTGCACAATCAATTTATAGTTTGTTAGAACAGTTATTGCAGTGGTCAAAAACACAAACATCAAATATTTCTGTTGCAAAAACTCATTTTTATTTAGATGAACTTATGCAAAAATTAGAAGAGCTGTTTAAAACAGATATCGCGCATAAAAAAATTTCAGTTCAAAAAACAATTGTAGAATCTACGGTTATACATGCCGATAAAACTATGATTGAAACTGCTTTAAGAAATATACTTCATAATTCTATAAAATTTACACCAGAGTTAGGAAATATTGAAATTAAAAATACGGTGTCAGATACACATGTAGAAATAACAATAACAGATTCTGGGGTAGGTATGCCGCAACATATAATTCATAATCTTAATAATTCGCTTGAAATAGAATCTACCTATGGCACACATAATGAAAAAGGTAGTGGTTTGGGGCTTATGATTTGTAAAGAGTTTATTTCGCTTAATAATGGTACATTATATATTCAGAGTGCTCCAAATAAAGGAACAACAGTAACAATTACATTACCAATTGGTGATAAAAAATTGGTGGATACTTCTTCGGTAAAAGAAACGATAATACAACAATATCAAAAAAATAAAAATAGTGCTATTACAATACATTCTGATAACGAACATGTTTTGTTAGTAGAAGATAATGAGGCGATTAGAGAGAATTTAAAAAAGGATTTATCGCCATATTTTAAAGTAAGCACTGCACAAAATGGTGTTGAAGGATTAGAATTTGCAAAAACACATATTCCTGATATAATTGTATCTGATATTCAAATGCCAAAAATGAATGGAATAGATATGTGCAATGCACTACAAAAACACGAAGCAACTGCACATATACCCATAATTTTACTAACCGCAATAAGCATAGAAACGTCTTATATAGAAGGTTTAGAAGCTGGAGCTGATGATTATATAGTAAAACCATTTAATTCAATGTATTTAGCTGCACGTATTGTGAATTTACTAAAAACACGAGCACGTTTACAAAAAAAATATGAATTGCCAGGTTCTATATGGGAACTCACAGAAAAACCAGAAACACATGATGAGGAATTACTTGTGCGATTTAAAGAATTATTGCTTCAAAATTTTTCTAATCCCGAATATTCTGTTGAACAACTTGCTTCTGATGCGGGAATGAGCAGGTCAAAATTATATAGAAAAATAAAACTACTACTTAATATTTCCCCTATTGATTATATAAAACAAATGCGGCTGTCGTATGCCGCTTCGTTAATTAAAGCTGGAGGATATAGAATATCTGAAATAGCATATATGTCGGGTTTTTCTGACCCAAATTACTTTAGTAGTTGCTTTGTAAAACAATATGGAAAAACACCAACAGAATACGCAAAAATATAATATTTGTAATGTGCTTGATTTCGTAAAAAACACTTTTTTAATATAAAATATTTGTAAATACAAATATGTATGAGTATTTTTACGCAACATAAACTCATAGAAAAAGTAAATCCTAAAATATTTTATTATGAAAAATCAAACAAAAATAAGAGAACAATGCTCGTTGCTATCAATTATATTAGTAACTATTTTGTTTGCAATGGCTTCTTGTGGAAAAAAAGATGAGCCTGAGCCAAAAGAAAATGATGATGATATTGTAAAATTTGTTGATGAATATGAACCAAATAACGAACGTTCAACAGCATTTTTAATAGAATTAAATACTACATATAATGCAAAAATTGACGGTGAAACCGATGACGATTGGTTTAAAATAATTCCTGCACATGGCAGTGATACATATGATAAAATACAAATTACTGTTACGAATGTATCTGCTGATTTATATATACATATGGAATTATATAGTATTGATGGTGCTAGTTTAGCAACGTTTGGTACTAAAACTAAGGGGCAAGATTTAACATATACATTTGCTACTCCCGGAGTTGAGTATTATGTGCGTTTTAGTGGATGGGACGGATATGTAAATGATCATAATTCAAGTGGTAATTATTCTTTTACTGTTTCTAACTTGAATGCTAACGACGATTTTGCTCCGAATCATACTATAGAAACAGCAGCAAATTCTCTTGAATACAACACTTCTTATAATGGCGTAATTGTATCAATGTATGAAAATGATTATTATAAATTTACAAATCCTACACCCGGCATATGGAATTCATATACCTTTACTTTAACAAATGTATCTGACGATTTATATGGATAAAATTCACATATATGGCTCTGATAAAAAAGAATTGGGAACAAAAGGAACTTCTACAGTAGGGGCAGATCTTACCTATACATTTATTTCAAAAGATGATGAGTTTTATGTACGTGTATCTGGATGGGATGGGTATGTAAATAACAATAAATCAAGTGGTAGCTATACATTTACTCCCGTATGTAACGGAAATGATGATAATGAGCCTGATGATACATTTGAAGATGCAAGAGAAATTACTTCATTCCCAACCTCTGTAACAGGCACAATTTTGATAGATGCTGCAAATAACAATGATGGGGATTATGAGTTTTTTAAAGTAACTATATATGATGGAAAAAAAGTAGAATGGGAAGTTAGTCCAGAAGCTTCAAATACAGAATTACATTTTAATGTGTATGATACAAATAAAACACTTCTTGGTAATGTTGATGGTAATAGGGGACAAACTATTACTGGTTCCATGAGTAATACAAGTGGTTCAGAATCATATTTTTATATAAAACTTGGTGCTTTTGTTGGCGATAATGGAAATTACACTATTTCTTTCACAGAAACTAATGCCGACCAAATTCCAATGTAAGATTTACAATATGTGGCGTGTGTTTTTTATAAATTCTAAATGTATATTTTTGCTATCTTAACCTGAGTTCGGTTTAAGCACATCCTAAAAGTAATTGATCATCTTTGACCTTTTCGATATTTAAAGATGGTTTTTTAGGAAAGAAACAGTAAGCAGTCAAGCCACTCCAAATATTCATAATAAAATTGTTGATACTTCTGTGTCTGGTGTGTTCTATTTGGCAAAGATTTTTCAACTCATCATTAATTGTTTCGATCATAACTCTGTTTCGAAGTAATATTTTATCTGTCATTTTCTTAATATGTTTGGGGTTTCTATCATCAACGTTTCCTTTGGTAAGATAAAAAGACAATAATTCACCTTTTTCATTATAAACTAAATGCAGCTGAACCACCCCATTGAGGAT